>CAISVC010000584.1 GCA_903888815.1 uncultured Fibrobacterota bacterium | reverse complement strand
CCGGGAAAACGACTATAAGCTTTCTGTCCGACAGATTAACCGCCTTATAATTTTCATTCACCGTATAAGGGTACTTTGTTCTTGCAGCGTTGCAGGAGATAAAAACCGACACGAACGCAAGTAAAAACCGGATATTTCTCATTCTTTATTGTCTCCTTTTCATCTTTTGCTGTATCCGTCAATATTCGATTCCTTTTCTTGCTTTCACACCTGAATTATAATAATGTTTTATTTCTCTCATGTCGGTAACGAGATCCGCAGCTTGGACGAGTTCCTTCGGGGCGTTTCTGCCCGTAATGATCACTTCTACCTTTTCAGGCCGATTTTTTATTGTGTCAAGAATCTTCCTGATCGGGATAAGGTTGTAGCAGCATGCTATGCACAACTCGTCAAGGATTACCACATCGTAGCGGCCGCTTGCCATGATCTTTTCAACCATCGCAAGTCCGTTAACAGCAAGCGTACAGTCGATTTTGGCAGGGTTTCGTTTTATAAATGATCGCCTGCCGACCTGTTTGATGGTAATTTGCTTCGAAGCATTTTTAAGCAGCCTCACTTCGCTGGTTTCAACACCTTTCGCAAACTGCGCGATAAAGACTTTCAGCCCCGCCCCTGCGGCGCGCAGCGCAAGCCCCACCGCGGCAGTGGTTTTGCCTTTGCCGTTGCCGGTGTAAAGGTGAACGAAGCCTTTCTTAACATGGCTCATTTAAAATACCCACCTCCTTGGCTAAAATCAAGTTGCTGAATGTATAGAGCTGCCCGCTGAACTTTCGTGCGCCGTGCGGACAAGAATTCCAGATATCCCTTCCAATCTCATCTTCCCTGGATCGAATCAATCAGCGTATCGAGACGGGTTGTTAGCTTTATTGCACCGTCTACGCATAAATGATTTGAATTCATAAAGTCGAAAGAGACATAACCATGGTTGCCATTTTTATATGCATCATGGTCGTTCGATAAGGGGGGGCGCAGCTAACCATGATGGCAAGGAAAGAAAAAACAGACCTTTCATATGATGGACCCATCATGGAAAAATTGTCCCTAAAATATGAATTTTTCGCAATCCTCATTAGCCTCAGCTGTTCCTGTCTATATAAATATAAGCAATAATATACTGGCTGATGCTATTTTTAGTGATTAACTTTTTTCCCCAGTCTGATCCATTGAAACTGCGAAAATACCTGTGAATCCAAATAATCCTGTTATCGTACAAAGTAACAGCACTATTCTTTTAGAGGTAAACAATTCTTTTTTCATTGAAGCACGTAATGCGCTGAGTGAATTTGCGCATCTTGATAAAAGCCCGGAATATATTCATACGTATTCGATAACGCCGCTTTCGCTCTGGAATGCAGCGGCTCTGGGTCTGACCGCCGATGAGGTAATTCGGCGACTCGATCAATTTTCAAAATATCCGTTACCGTCAAATGTGACAGAGGATATTTCAGAACTCATGGGCAGGTTCGGCAAAATTGTTCTTGAGAGCGCCCCTGAAGGCCTGGTACTGAAGTCTGACGACCCCGCACTTTTAACACATCTGAGCCGGCATCCGCGGCTTACCGCTCTTCTCGGCGAAAGTCTTGACAGCCGCCGGATAGCGATACCTCCTGCGCACCGCGGACTAATCAAGCAGGTGCTGATCAGTATCGGGTTTCCTGCGTATGACAAAGCCGGGTATGTCGACGGGGAATTGTACCGCATGACTTTACGGAAAAAAACAGCCAGAGGTGATAATTTTATCATCCGTGAATATCAACGGCAGGCGGCTGAGGCGTTTATCGGAAGCGTTGAATCGCCGGGAGGCAGCGGTGTTGTAGTGCTCCCGTGCGGTGCCGGTAAAACGATTGTCGGCATTTATGCTATGAGTCTTCTGCAACGGCGAACGCTAGTGCTCGTCACCAATATAACGGCGGCGCGGCAATGGAAAAGGGAACTTATTGACAAAACAGATATTTCAGCGGAGGATATCGGCGAATACAGCGGCGAAGTAAAAGAGATACGGCCGGTTACGCTTGCCACCTATCAGATTCTGACTTATCGCCCCAGGAAAAAT
>CAISVC010000583.1 GCA_903888815.1 uncultured Fibrobacterota bacterium | reverse complement strand
GGATGGTAAGGAGAGCATATGCATTTCCCATCGTTAAGCAGGCAATTCACGTTACTAGTCTCCGCAGTATTGTTGTTCGCGTACCTCTGCAGCGCTCAGGAAAATTACGCGCTCTGGCTGCACGCAAAGGATGTTGTCATCAATACCGGCGCATCCGGGTACAATGTCAGCGGGAACAACTACCGTTTTCCCTATCTGGTCCGTCTGACCTCGACCGACTTCAATTTCCGGGAAGCGCGCGGAGACGGCAGAGACATCAGATTTGCCAAGACAAACGGCACGCATCTGCCCTACCAGGTAGAGTGGTGGGACACTGTTTTGCAGAAGGCAGCTATCTGGGTCAGGGTCGATACCATCCTTGGAAACAACAGTACGCAGCGGATTGTCATGTACTGGGGGAAAAGTGACGCGGTCGACAGCTCCGACGGGAGCGCGGTGTTCGAGACAACGAACGGTTTTGCCGGCGTCTGGCACCTGGGCGAGGAGGGAAACGCGACTGCCAACGATGCGACATCGAACCGCCTGAGCGGCGCGCCAACCGGCATGACCACTGATTCGGACGTGCCCGGCGTCATCGGACTGTGCAGGAACTTCAATAATTCCTATATCGAGATCACCGGTTCCGCAGCCGGTGTACTCAATCTTCCAGAGAGCGGTTCGTACACCATGTCCGCATGGACGTACGTTCCCACGCTCCCCAGCGAGCATTCACCGGTGTTTTCAAAGGGCGACCGGCAGTACCAGTTGAAAATACTCAGGACCGGCGAATGGGAATTCGTTGAATTCGGGAACGCAGGAGTGGGCTGGCAGTCGGTGAGCGCTCCGGCTACCCCCGGCGCGTGGTTCTATGTTGTGGGTCAGCGAAACGGGGCCAGTGAGTATCTCTGGATCAACGGCGAGTGCGTCGACAGCTCGATTACGACTTATGCGAATACGGCGGGCCGCAACACGGCGTTCCCGGTGCATATCGGCCACTGCCCGGAGTACACGTCGTGGTATTTTCCCGGACTGATCGACGAGCCGGTCATATCAACTGTCAGCCGTTCAGCCGACTGGATAAAACTGAGCTACGAGAATCAGAAAATAATCCCGGATAAGCCAACGATCTCCTATCCGGTAAAGGCGTTCCGGATTCGCCTCGACAGCATAGTCACGATAACCCCGGTCATTTCGGGAACGGTCGACAGTCTCACCATTTCGCCGGCGATGCTGCCCTTACTGTTCGCGTTTAACACCGCGAACGGCGAAATCATGGCATGGCCAATGGAGGTATTCACCGATACGTTCTATGTGCGCGCGTACAATGTGTCAGGATACGCGGAAGATACGCTTATTTTCACGACCTTTGATCCTGCCACGGCTTCGTTCAATACGACGGCAGGAAACAGGGTGACGGCGCCGAGACTTCTCGGCCTTGCGGGCGGCGGCAATCAAAGGATTTCCATCTTCGTGCCGCAGACCGCGTTCGTGCGCAGCATCGGTTTTTCGCTCTTCAATTGCAAGGGCGTCCGGGTATGGTCGAAGCAGCTTGCGGTTCACGCACTTAACAGGGGCGTAAACTCGATATCCCTTTCCGGGGAAATCGCCGGGGGCGCTTATTTTCTTGAGATGACAACCATACTGTCCGGCAGCAGCACACCCCTGCGGCAGCGAATAACTGTTTCTGTGATGCCTTGAGCAGATAGAATCCGGATTACTGTCCATCTTTTAACGATTCGGTTCCGGATGCCATTTACTCCACAATTTTGCTGTCGTGTTAATGTTATTTATAAAGGTATCAATGTAACCACCGTTACCTTTTAAATAATATGGTCCTTGGGCAAAATCATCAGTTTCGGTATTCTTACATGCTCAGGTTGATTAAGGATAAACCTTACCGCCTCAACGATGTCATCCGCTGCAAGGGGCTCATGAATTCCCATGCTGATCTTTGGATGAATTTTCCAGTCTTTGTGCAGTTCCGTCATGACTAATCCGGGCTCGATACAGGTGATTTTGATATTGGTGCCGGCCAATTCCATTCTCAATGCCTCGGATAAGGCCTCGATCGCGAATTTGGTCCCTGCATAGGCGCCTGCCGTGGGCCGGACTTTTGTACCCAATACGCTCGAAATGGTAACGATGTGTCCAGAGCCCTGTTTCTTGAATCGTTTTAGGAATCGATACGTCAGCCTGAACGTCGATTCAACATTCAAGCGCACCATCCTGGACATCTTATCGATGTCGATCTCCTCAATGGCGCCGTTTTCCTGGATTCCGGCACAATTGAACAGGATATCGCACCTTCCGTATTTATCATAGACGTAACTGTCAAGTGAATCCAGAAAGTCATGTGAAGTCAAATCTCCGGCAACGATGTCGACAACCTTGCCCGCCAATCCATCCATTCGCTCTTTTCGCCGCGCCGTTACGATCAGCGTATGATTGTCCCTGCCCAGGGCCTTGGCAATCGCATAGCCGATTCCGCTGCTTGCGCCGGTAATTAAACAGATTTTCTCTTTGTTATCCATTGCGGGTTTTGCCTCGTTTCAAGAGTGTAGGTTTTTATTGCGCCTGCCTTGCCGGAGCGCTGGGGCGCAGGCAGGTGTGTAAAGAAACTTTTAGCACACGCCCACCCGCTTACGAAAAAACAAAATGCCTATCAGCTAAATCCGATAAAAAACCGCAACCCCGATACTGGGCAATACCGGGAAGTTTAAATCCAAATGCCAACCGTTTGACGGTTTCTTTATTGTTTCTTTTTTCGATAACTGGAAAAGAGAGCCGGCATCTATTTCGACCCCGACTTTTTTCGAAATGTTGAAGTCTCTCCCGATCCGTAAATTAAGGAACAGATCATTTTCAATTGATGACGCGGTTTCGTCGCGGACATAATCCAAGCCGATTCTTGCGTACCAGGGACGTCTTTCGGATAATTTAGTCATCCCCCCGAAGTGATAATAGACGTCGCTTGAAATCGAGAATAGTCCTTCAGCACCTGTACTGGGCACTGATCCGTAACTGACTCCAATCTGCGCCTGACTCAGCTGATAGCGCACTCCGAAATTCAATAATTCCGGCATGCCCATTCCTCCTGTCACGTTAATTTTTTCCTGCCCAAAAACCTGGCTGCAGCAGCACGAGAACACGCCGAGTATCATCAGGCGTCCGATAAACTTTCTTTTCATTTCGGTATCTTCTTCCGCCAATAATCGTAAACGGTGTTATATCATTTATTAGCTGATAGGTTGTGCGTCTTCAAAAGGTTTAAGTTAAGAGATGGTTCTGGTATGAGTAATATACTCCTGTTTGTTGGTACTTATAAAAACTAAAATAATCAAACCTGCCTTTAGGCAGATATAGATTTTCAATATTCTTTTTACTAATACCGGAGCGCAACATAGCGGATGGAATTTTTCCATAGGACGC
>CAISVC010000582.1 GCA_903888815.1 uncultured Fibrobacterota bacterium | reverse complement strand
TTTCAAGTCTCTCCGTTAAGCGCCGGCTACTTTATCCTGATTGAAAAAGTCAAGTCAAGAGCAACAAATAAACACACGGAAACCGAACGGCAGCACCCAGCAGATTCTGCAGCAAAACCCTCTTGACATACGAGCGATACATCCCTTATTCTTTACCGGCCATTAAGTAAATTATCATTAGACAAAAAAATCCAGCGCAGCTTTTATGCCGGCTACCCTGTTGTTGATTATTACACGTTCCACAGAACTAATTATATTTAATACGAAAGGCGCTTCGTGAATACCGAGCGCGGTAAAAAAATGATGTAGGATGAGGTATCAGCCATGGAAATGGATAAAAAACGGGGATTCATCAAGCTTCAGTATATGTTCACGGAGGTCTTCGGTCTCGGCCGTGCAGCAATATTAAGTGCGGCGCTACTGACAATTGTAGCTATCGCACTCGGCGTATTTATGTTTTTCTACCTTGCGCCCCCTAATACAATTATCATGACGAGCGGTCCCAAAGGCAGCGCGTTCGAAAGATCCGCAGAAAAATATGCAAAGATACTCCGGCAGAAAGGTGTGACTCTCAAGATACTTCCGTCTGAGGGTTCTGTTGAGAACATCAAGAGGTTGGCTGATCCTTCATCAAGAGTCAATATAGGATTTGTGCAGGGCGGTGTGTATAAAGACATAAAGACCGACAAGCTTGTGTCGCTGGGCAGCGTCTCCTATGTACCGCTTTTTGTTTTCTACAGGAGCGGGTCTAATATGGAGCGCCTCTCTCAACTGGCCGGCCAGCGCATAGCTGTTGGCGAGGTTGGAAGCGGGACGCACACTCTGTCACTCGTGCTGCTGGCGGCCAATGGCATAGAACCCGGAGGCTCCACGAAGCTGCTGGAGACGGACTCCGATGGAGCTGCAAAAGCAATTCTAAACGGCAAGGTGGACGCGGTATTTTTGATGGGAGATTCTGTCTCCACAGATCTCGTACGCCAGCTTCTGCATACTGACGGCATCCGCCTCTTCGACTTTACGCAGGCTGATGCTTTTACCCGACGCATCACATACCTCAACAAGGTCACATTCCCGAAGGGATCTTTAGATTTTGGAAAAGGTACCCCTGTGCATGATGTCTTTCTGCTCGCCCCGACGGTTGAGCTGATTGCGCGAGAAAATCTGCATCCGGCCCTTTCTGATTTATTGCTTGAAACTGCAGTAGAAGTTCACTCAGGACCGGGGCTTTTTAGGCGCAAGGGCGAATTCCCGGCGCCGATCGAGCAGGAGATACGTATAAGCAATGACGCGAACCGCTTCTATAAGTCCGGCAAGAGCTTCTTTTACCGATATCTTCCCTTCTGGCTCGCCAGTCTCGTGAACCGTATCTTTGCGGTGCTGGTTCCGATGATAGTCCTGTTGCTGCCCGGACTGCGACTCATACCTGCCATGTACAGGTGGCGTTTCAGATCGCGTATTTTCAGATGGTATCGTGCGCTGATGGTGATAGAGCAGCAACTATTGACACAACTGGCATCTGATAAGCGCAAAGAGCTGTTGGAAAGGCTCGACAACATCGAGGCAGAGGTGAACAGGATGAAGGTGCCGGCCTCGTTCGCGGATCAGTTCTATGTCCTGCGCGGGCATATCACATTTGTGCATACAAGGCTGATGTCAGAAGGCCATCCGCACTGACAAAAAAGATTCACGCTTTCCATTGGTAGGTCACCTTGCGTAAATGAGTGAAAACCTCATTTGGGTCGACGTATTTCCTTAGAGTTCGAATAGACAACTGAAAGGCATTGGGAGAAGGTATGAGGAATCGAATCTTTATTGTCGGGTTTTGGGAAATCCAACAACTTCGGTTAGCATTCGCTTCTTAAAATATCTCTACTACTCGATATGTTTCTAGCGGAAGCGGTCCGGGTTTGTGTGGGGAAGAAAAAGGGCCGCAGTATACTCATTCATATAAGACGGGTCCGTTGTGAGCTCCAGATATGTCATCCGTCGGGCCTGGTGGCGCTGCTTTTCCCGGTGCCTCTCTGATACCAGGGCCATACGGCTCCCTGCAAGAGAAGCGTTACCGATAAAATGAAACCGGTCCCGCGGCAGATTCGGAAGGAGGCCGATCGCTATGGCTGCATCTAGGTCCAGGAATCGTCCGAATCCGCCGGCGATGTAAACTTTCCTCAGATTGTGAAATTCCATACCCACCTGCTTCAGCAGGAGCGCACAGGCGGCATATAGCGCGGCCTTCGCACGGATAATATTTTCTATATCCTTCTCGTCGATGATAATCGCGCGGCCGGTGGCGCTTTCCTTCGCAGTGACTAAGGTATAGGCGGCCTGACGACCGTCGATTTGAATGGCCTCCGAGGGTCCTGAGCGTTTCAATTTTCCGGCAGCGTCAATCCAGCCGGTTTGCAGAAGTTGAGCCAGGAGCGATATCATGCCGGAGCCGCAGACACCGCGGGGCCGGACATGGCCGATGGTTTGGCAGGTGGCGAGTCCCCTTGACGGATCAATCTCCACTTTTTCGATAGCTCCGTCAGCGGCTCTCATGCCGCATTTGATCCCGCCGCCTTCAAAGGCCGGTCCGGCGGAGCAAGCGCAGGTCAGAAGAAATTCCCTGTTGCCTATAACCACTTCGCCATTTGTGCCGATATCCATAAAGAGACAGACGTCGTCGCCGTCATTGCATAAATCTGTACAGAGGATGCCCGAGGTGATGTCTCCGCCCACATAGCTTCCCACGGCCGGCGAGATCATTACAGACGCCGGGGCATTGATTGCGATGCCGACCTCCGACGCAGTGAAGAACGGCACATCGAAAACCGTTGGCGTATACGGTTCGAGCCGGATGTATTCAGGGTTCAGACCCAGGAGCAGATGGATCATAGTCGTGTTGCCGGATATCACGGCGCAGGCGATTTCAAATTGTTCCGCGTGGCTGTGACGGGCGGACAGCTTAATGAGACGATTGATAGTCCGAAGTACACGATTGCGGAGCTCCTCCCGGCGGTCCGGCCGGCGTGCATAATCAATACGGCTGATGACGTCGAGACCGCAGGCAAGTTGGCTGTTATAATCGGTGCCCGTGGAGATAACTTTCATGTTGGAGAGATCAACCAGTTGCACCGCAACTGTTGTCGTGCCCACGTCAATAGCGATCCCATAGTGTCTGCCCGTGCTATCCTTCGCTTCGAGGGCAGTGACCCGGTATCTTCTGGTTATGCCGGAATTGTATTCTAAGGGTTTCACCTGTGCGAATGAAGTTTCCGTTATTATGGTGACGGTTACATTCCCGCCTGCTGTGCGCATAGCCTCGGCTAAATGACGGATGACAGCGAGGGGAACAATGATCTCTTCCTTGCCAAGCCGCTGCTGCAATGCGCGTATGAGACGGTCGAGGTCAGACAGGCCGTCGGCCTTCTGCGGGGGCGACACTGAGATGTTTATCTTCTCCGTCAATGGCCGGCAGTCTTCCGGAGTGGGAAGCAGCGCCGCCTCGATAAGATCCAGGCCATCACCGTCGACGAACTGACCGCCGAAACGTCCCGCCTGATCGGGTACCTCAACGACAACATCAAAATCCTGCATGGATGTCCGGCAGGTCGGAACAAAGCCCTGATCGATTTCCGCCTGAGTCAAAACGCCGAGGCTTTCACAGCCAACCTGTCCAGAGACGATGCGCACGGCGCAGTTGCCGCAGGTTCCCTTGCCACCGCAGGGGGCGTCGATTTCCACGCTGGCGCTGCGCGCCGCGTCGAGGAGCGTTGTATTTGCCTGTACATCTAGTGTGATCCCGGATGGTTGAAATCTTATAAGAGGCATATCTTCAATTTTCCCTCTGTCATT
>CAISVC010000581.1 GCA_903888815.1 uncultured Fibrobacterota bacterium | reverse complement strand
GCCCTCGCCACGGCTAAAGTATTAAGCGAAATGGACCCGGATTATGTCGGTGCGCTCACCATGACGCTGGTGCCCGGCACCCCCATGTACAATGACGCCGCCTCCGGTAAGTTTAAACTGATCACGCCCTTCGAATCGCTCACCGAACTGCTCACTATCGTTAAAAACGCCAGTTTCACTAATTGCTTCTTCAGCTCGATGCACGCCTCCAACTACTTCTCTGTCCGCGGCACCCTCCCCCAGGATAAAGACCAGATGATCAAAGCCCTCGAAAAGATCATCAAGCAAGGCGACCCGGCATTACTCCGTCCAGAGTTTTTGAGGGGATTGTAGGGGTTTTGTCATTCTGATCCGCCTCAGGCGGAGAAGAATCTCGTTCCCTTTTTGTCTTTTCTATTACCTGTCCTACCTGTCAGACTCGTCCCACTTTCTGCGACAAAATTCTTGAGGCTCGCAGGCTTGAGTCCTTTTAAAGGGCGAAATACTTTCGACCTCAGTTGAAACGCACGAAATACTTTTGGCGTTAAGCCAAAATGCCGAAGGTCCCTTAGCTTGCCTAAGGGATAGCGACACAACTCTATTGACACCTTTCCTCTCCCGCCCTACAATATCCTCATAACGTTTGCGTATTTCCGTTAAAAGACGCCGTCATGATTCGGCCGCTGGGGTCAATTTGGGTAGCTGGGTGCTCCCTTACTTTATGACCAACAAAGCGGTAAAGACTAGCCGCGGGACCACGGTGTTCGGACCGTGTGATTCCACAAGCCACTGTCGTGAGATAGAGGTTGTCCGGCTAAGGCCGTCTGAATCCACCCCCACGCATCCAGTAAAGGACAAGCATCGAAACCTGCCAAATCACGGATCCTCCTCAGGCGGAGAACAATCTCCAAGCGGAGTATTGGAAATTGCCGTAGTAATTTAGCAGTTCACGTAAATTTGAGTTTTGGGCCTCAATTGGATCCCGAAATCCGGAGGATATCGGTCCCTTAGCTCGACTAAGGGATTTTCAACTCTTGTTCGGCGAGTGCCTTCGCATACCCAAACCCCAAAGTAGTTTCGTTAAAAAATTAGTAAATTTGTCGCCGGCTCGTTTTTTCCTCAAGATTTATGTTTGAATTTTGTTCTTGATTATTTTTCCGGCTTCCAATGGGAGTATAATAATAAATTATGATACAACCAGATTTCGACCATCCTGTAATGGCGGCTGAACCGGCGCGGCCGATCGTTATCCTCGATACTTTGCCTCAGGTTCTCCGCCGCAATTACAATCTGTGGGCGGATGAGACCGCCATAAGCCTGAAAAAGACCGTCACCTGGAAAAAATACTTCTGGCGCACCTGCTATGATACCGTCAGCCAACTGTCATTGGGATTGATCAGTCAGGGTTTAAAGCGCGGCGATATTGTCTGCGTCATAGGTGAAAAATCGCCGGAATTGTACTGGAGCGAATTGGCCGTCCAGGCCGCCGGAGGCACCGCCGCCGTGATTCCCGTCAACGCCGCTCCGTCCGATATTAAATACATCACCAACCAGTGCAAAGCCGGGTTCGCCATCGTCAGCAATAACGAACAACTGGCTAAATTCAGCGGCATCAGGAGCGATTTGCCGACTCTGAAAAAGATCATCTACTGGGATCCGAAAGACCTGAAAAATACGAACGACCCGCTGCTCGTCAGCTTCAACGATGTTTTGAACCTGGGCAAGGAATATGAGAAAACCAACCTCAACCTTCTTAAGCAGAACCTCGATAAAGGCACCGGCGGCGACACGGCCGTGATCTTTTATTCCACTTCCGTAACCGATGGTAAGCCTCAAGGCATTGCCCTATCGCACGATGCGCTGCTCAATTCCGCCCGCGGTTTTCTATCGCGTTTTCCAATTCGAGGCGAAGATAACCTGATTTCCAATTATCCCGCTGACAGCGTCGAGGACAGATGCTTTACCTTCGTGCCTCACCTTTTAACCGGCTCCAACCTCAACATACCGGCCAAAGCGGAAACTTTCGCACGAGATATACGGCAAATCAAGCTCAACTTTATGGTTTGCTCACCGGAACAATGGGAAAAAGCGGCCGCTGATATCAGGAACAGCATCGAATCCGCCAACCCCTTGAGCCGGTTCTTTTACAACCTGTTGCTGCCCATCGGCTACAAATTGGCCGACGCTAAGATAAAAAACAAAAAGCCCGATATTCTTTCACGGTTGCTGAAAGATCCTGCCTCGATACTGGTTTTTCGACCGCTGCGGAAGGCAATCGGCTTGCGCAAAGTCAGACTCGCGGCTTGCAACGGACGGGTACAGAGTCCGGATACTTTCCGCCTGATCCATGCCGTCGGAATCGATTTACGAAACGCCTTTACCATACCTGAAGTCGGACTCATTGCCTGCCAGGGAGAAGAAGAAATCGATTTTGAAACCGTCGGTCGGCCGGCTTTGAACACCGAAGTCAAAATCACCGACCGGGGCGAGCTGCTGGTGCGAGGCAAATCTATGTTCGACGGTTACTATAATAATCCGGAGAAAACCGCCGTAGTCCTGATCGACGGCTGGTATCATACGGGCGTCATTGCCAGCATTAATGACAAGGGGCACATTATACTACTGGATAAAAAAAGGGTCGTTGATAAAAAATGAAAATAACCCCTGTTAATCTGAGACTATTCGAGAATTGG
>CAISVC010000580.1 GCA_903888815.1 uncultured Fibrobacterota bacterium | reverse complement strand
TTAATCGAAAATACCGCCGTAATGGTCGCATTGTCCGTTAATACCACGGTAGTAGAAGCTTGCGTGGAATCCATTATTGACGCTTCCGGGCCGCTTCTCGTCCATTTAACGAAGTGATAACCGGTATTTGGCGTAGCAATGATAGGTGTTGCTGCTCCATAGTTCACGGAGCTCGTTCCGGAGGGGCTTGCTGTCCCATTTCCACCGCTTGAATCGGTAAGAGTAAAGCTATTAATCGCAAACACCGCTGTGATGGTCGCAGACCCCGTTAAAACCACGGTGGTTGAAGCCTGTAGAGAATCCCCTATCGTCGCTTCCGTCCCGCTCCTCGTCCATTCGACGAAGTGATAATTTGTAGAAGGCGTGGCTGTGATGGCTTTTGATGCTCCATAGTTCTCCAAGCTCGTTCCGGAGGGGCTTACTGTCCCGCCCCCGTTGCTCGAAACAGTAAGTAAAATCTCTTGCACAAATATTTTTATGCTGTCTTTTACGATAACCTTTCCGTCTTGATAAATACTGCCGATTATTACTTTTTCTCCCGGAATACTGAACAGGTGTTTTACGATAACCGTATCTTCCCAGGCGAAATTATTCGGATCTTTAACATGAACAATCGTCGTGTCGGAATCCAAAACTATTGTAATTGAATCGATGTATTTCAACTGCTTTTCAACGACACTTAATTTAAGAGTATCGTCTATGTTAATATTCCATACGCTATCACCCGGTTTCTTTTCATCTATGAAATTAAACGTAGTTTTTTCTTCCTGATTGAATGGATTTTGCGGCTTCTGACAACCGACGATAACCATTACCCCTACAGATAACAACCCTGCCATTTTCTTGACATTTCTTAACCTCACGTACCCTCCTTTTAAATATTTCGTGGTTACTTTATTGTGCTTGCTGTCGTTTCCAACGCATCCCCGATATCGTTTAATTGGGTATGATACCGTAATTGCTGCATCCGGTCCTCGGACATTTGATAGGCGTAAATGCCGAGTGTTGCCTGCAAAATGCGCAGTTCTTCGAGGTGATTCCGCAATAATTTATTATTGGAATTCGTCTGGTCGATTGAGTACCAGCATGCCGCGAGGTCGTTCCCGTTGGCCCCTTGCACATTGGCGAATTTATTGTCCGTACTATCAATGTTTTCATACGCCTTTGTCGCCCAATTCTGATACATGGCCGCATTTGCCATGCCCGATGCGGCAACGATCTTGGATGAATTAACGAGTTCCTCTTCCGGAAAACTCATTATTGCCCCGTCTTTTTTGTCCTGTGCCCGGCGCTTTGCATACGCCGCGATCTCCGGGTCGGTCCTGTCGCTTAAATAATCAAACCCTAATTTCGCGTCTATGTACTTCAATACCTCGTCGGTGTTGGGCAGCATTCCCGCATATTCCTTCGTGGGACTGCCCATATTGTCGAATGTCAGCTCGGTTTTAGCTAAAATATTATCCAATTCGTCGGGAATCGCCTCGACTGCATAGTCTATATTGTCGAAAATCTCCTGCATTTTTTGCAGTGTGTAAAACACATCCTTGGGATTTTTTATAAGCTGCGTCGTCTCATCCCAGACGTTTGCGGCCCTTTGTTCCGCTCTGTCAAACCATCGCTGCATATTGGTAAAATTCTGCCGCATTTCCCTGTAGTACATGACTTCGTTGTACGCAAATTTTACCGCGTTGCGGGTTTTGGTATAGATCGTTAAGAGTGTCCCCAGAATCCCCCCTTCTTCTTTTGACGGCGTGCTCATGTCTTTCGGACGATCTACGATCTGAGCGCCGTCCCCGTCCGCCCATGAAGACGGCGCAACGGCAGACAGACACACAAAGAACGTCACTAGTGCTGTTAAAAATCTTTTACCCATGTTGCCGGACAATTCTGGTTAGGTTGACTCCAATCAATCCCGGCCGCTGCGGCCTTTTTAT
>CAISVC010000579.1 GCA_903888815.1 uncultured Fibrobacterota bacterium | reverse complement strand
CGTACGCGGCTTTCTTCGCAGAAAGCAAAAACGGCCTGAAATGGTGCGAAATTATTTCCTTGAAAAACATGTCAGATATGCCGCATAAAATGGTAACTATTTTATGCACTCCTTAATAATAGATGGTTCTGGTATATGAGTAATATACTCCTGTTTGTTCAGATTATCAATATTCCTTTCAAAAACTCCCGCCGCATTTTATAGGGTATTACGGCCAATCGGGGGTTATCCTCAAGGGTCTGCCACTGGTACAAACAAAGGCTATTAAAGTCAAGCCTCCTATAGGGAGGTTAGGCAGGCATCCCTTATTTCAGAAGTATAAGACGGATGGAATTTTTACATGGGAACGGGTACGGGGGCTCCCTTTGACTTCTACTCCGGTTAACATAAAAATTGGTGCTTTTCTGGTTTTATGTTTATATTATAGCATAAGGGCAAAAAAACAAAAACCCGACGTCTTCGCCTTTATCACAGGAGGGATTTTATGCAGGTATCGATACGGGAATTTTTAAAGATTGCTTCGGCGTCATACCGATCTTTCGGGCAGTGGTGTGTGATTGCAGGGTTCTGCGTTCAGGTTGTCTACGGTCAACCCTTCCCCACATCACGCGACCCGCTTAAATGGCCGTTTGCCCAGAATTCGATATGGAACATGCCGATCGGCTCCAATGCACAGTATGTTTTTGCAAATATACAGCCCGCTCAGTACTTTGATACCGATGAAAACATAATTTTTATGACGCCGAATGCGCCCGTGGTTGACGTCTTTCAAAACACGGCCGGATGGGACGCAGGCAAAACGCGTTGCGGTACGATAACCAGCACTATCCTTGACCACTGGCCGATACCGAACAATTTCAATACCGAGGGATTATATATCGGCAGTACGCCTAATGCGTCTTCCGCGGCCTTACTGCCTGATAAAAGGACCATCCATCAGGGCCAGCCGTTTCATCGCTGCGGTGTGGGAGGGAAAGCCACCTATCAGTATACTTCCACCTCCTGGATATATGATATATACACCGGAAATGGAATCCTCGGCGCCCACGGCGGCAGTGGTCTTTCTGCGCTTGGCGGAACCATCCGCGTGGGAGAGCTGGTGCCGGGGGGCGTGATACGGCATGCGATGGAGATAGCGCTATGGTCGAGAGAAGATTACTATAGCGGCGGGCCCCGATGGCCGGCGGTCAACAGTGACGGAGATAAAGGGGGCAGCGTTCCTGCGATGAAAGAGGGCTCCCTCTGCGCGTTGAAGCCGGACTTCGACACCAATGCTCTTCTCACCGGGCCCGGCAAGATCGTCGCGCGCGCATTCATGAATTATGGCGCCTACGCGGTCGATGATTGTGCCTGGGACGCCTACTACCTCAACACCGAATGGGGCCCGGATGGCAGGGTGATCGACGAGTTCAGGCAGGTCTGGGGTTACAGTTACGCCACTAATCCTACTACGACCAGCGGCAACTGGGGCAAGGACCTGCAGAAGATCTATTCCAGCCTGTATGTGGTGGACAACAATACTTCCACCAGCATCGGCGGCGGCGGAACGCCCCGGCAGCCCCTTGCCCCGCCGTTTGCAACGACGTCCATAAACAAAAACCCGCGTCCCACGGGCATTTTTGCAGCAGGGCAATATCAGCTCTTCGATATCCGCGGACGCATAATCAAATCGTTGTCAGGCGATATTTCGAAATTGCACCGGAATGGCCTGCGTGCCGGAGTGTATTTCGTAAAGGCAACGGATCGGGATAGAAGCACAACGGTTATACCATTAATGCTGCTTCCATGAAGTTCTAAAGGGGGGTGCTATGAGAGTCTGCATTTTTCGGCATAGCATAGTCGGCGTGATTTTTCTGGGTATAGTGCTGTGTGCCGGTTTTTATCGATGTGCATCCTTTGACGGCACGCCGAAGGGGCCGGCCTTCAGGAACCGAATTCTCCGATCTACTTCAGGGTTTCCGGGGTCAAAAAGCAAAAGCTTTTCATAGCATGCAATCGCTTTTCGTTTATCTCCTTTTTCTTCATAGACTCTTGCTAAAGCAAAATAAACAGCCGGTTCCGGCCTTATTATGACGCTGAGTTTTTCAAGGAGCGCCGCAGCGTCATCGAAACGGCGGTTCTGGCAGTAAATATACGCGAGCTCCTGACATGCGTTGACGTCATCGGGCCGGGTTGCCAACCTTTCCAGAACGCGGCGCTCATGGAGCCGGGAAATACCGAGGAGATATTGAGCGTCCTCATCACGCGGGTTTATCTGCAGCGCTTTCTGGAATTCAAAGAAACTCTGTCGTTCGTTTTCCTGTTCATTCAGCATGCCGCCTCTGAGAAGATGCTCCCGCGCCGTCAGGTACCGATTCAGAACGGCGGTATCTTCGGCAGGTACATTGCGTATAATGTCGTACGCTG
>CAISVC010000578.1 GCA_903888815.1 uncultured Fibrobacterota bacterium | reverse complement strand
GGCGACCATCGACGCCACAAGCGCGAAAGTTACGCTCACGTGGACAATGCCGACGGACTGGAACGGCACCACCGCCCCTCAGTATACGGTACAGAAAGGCATTAAGCTTACCACCACGGGTTCCGGAACCGCGACCGGCGGGTCGGTCTATGCGACAGTCAAAGGAAAAACAGGGAACACCGTCACCTGGTAATGTCAGGCAATGTATAATTCAAGAAGGGAGCACGCGCTCTATCAGTCGACGTAATTACCACAGAAGCTCATGAGGTACGTATGCGTATCAAATGCGATAAAAAGGGATTTTCTCTTATCGAGATGATTGTCGTGTGTGTTATCGTGGCCATACTGGCTGCTGTTTCAATTCCGCTCTATTTAGGGTACATAAATAATCAGCGGTGGTCCACGGTGAACAATCTCGCCCAGACCGGGGCCGCTGCGGCCAACGCCTATGTGCGCAGAACAGGCGCCGACCCGACCCTGGCGCAGCTCAATCTTTTTTACGACTCAACGAGCTATACGGTAGCGGTAGACCAGGCCAATGACAAGGTAACGGTCACCGATAAAAACAAAACCTCGATCACAAAGTCCGTGGGCTATTAATCATGCTGAAACTTAACAAAAGAGGATACAGCCTTGTGGAAATAACGGTGGCGGCCGTGGTGATTTCCCTCTCGGTTTTTGCCGTGATCGCCATGGTGCGGAAAGGGCAGGAGCATATCGGGCTTGACAGACACAGGAGAGAGGCGCGCGGCATTGTCGAACGGACGTTCGAAAGTCAGCAGTTCGCTCCCGAAGCCTACAATCGTCTCAACACTGATACGACATCGGCCCCGCTGAATGTCCTTATCGACTCTGCAGCGAATCTCAACGGGAAATTCCAGATTAAAATCAGAAAAGAAGTTACCACGGCCGGGACGGCCCCCGTAGCAGCGGTTCCCTATCGCTGCATCACGGTCAATGTGTGGTGGCAGGAAAAAGGGGCCGGCAATAAGACCTATTATGATACGGTGAGTGTGGACAAATGGCTCGCGAACGTTCAACGCCAATAGGCTTTACGCTGGTTGAAACCATTGTCGCGGCCTGTATCACGGCAATAATAGCGACAGTCATGCTCACGCTCCTGCGGATGAACAACGACCAGGTTTCCATCGGCGCTCTTAACACATTAGTCAATATGCAGTATTCGACGGCTGTTTCTCAGATAGGCGATATTGCAAGGACGGCGACGGTGATACTGGACGGCGCCGAAGCCTGGTCTCCGGCGCCGAATGCCGCTCTCCTTGCGACTAAAACGATCAAAATGTGGGATATCAACGGAGCCGTTATAGGGGGGTTCAACATAAACGGCACGACACTTCAGGAATGGAAAACCGGCGTTGGTTTTATCGATTTTCATGTCGGCGACGCCGCCGCGAGTTCAACACTTGTCAAGGTCGACGGAGCCAGCGGCTTTTCGCTTTCAAGCGACAGAAAAACGGTAACGCTCGCCATCAGGGTCGTTTCGACCTCCGGCTCGCGCACCGCTTACGTCAAATCAAAACAGGAGGTATTCACATGCAGAAACTGAAGGGGTTGCTGTTCGGCATCGTAAACTCTCGCGGATCGGCTCTGGTAGGCGCCATTGCCGTGGCCATCCTCACGGCGATCGCCGGCATCGGTTTCATGCAGATAACGACCAGCAGTCTCAACAATGACACGGAAGTTCTTAAAAACGACAGGGCCTTCCAGGCCGCGGAATCCGGCGTCTGGATGGCGGCCCGATGGCTCAGAGCGGTTCCGCAGGCGTCGTGGACCGCAGGTACGTATTCGCCGTTTCCCGGAAATCTGAGTATCGACAGTTTCGATGTAGCGGCAAGCATCACCATTACCGGCGGGGGCGCCGTTGTGCCGGTCGCCGCCATTACTTCCGAAGTGTATGTGCGCAACAGTACGCACGGCGCCTCAAGTTTTTTAAAACGGATAAAGGTGGGTGACGTCAGGGTACAGACCTTCGGCACCTATACTACTTTTTATAACGGCTATCAGGATATAGACCCGAGTGTTACGGGACTGGGAGCATGGCATGGATTCGCCAACCGCACTTTTATCGGACGGACCCATTTCAATGACCTCATGTTCAGACTGAATCCCGATACAGATCCGGCATCCGGCCCCATACGACCGGTCATTTTCAAGGGCGGTCTCGTCACCGCCGCAACCCCGACGACAGCTGCCGTAGTGAACGGTTTTTATTATAATCCAGCCAAGGCATATGATGCCACGTATTACCACCAGCAAAGCACCTATGCTCAGGCGCTTATGGGTCACTTCGGCAATGATTATGGCGCAGGGGTATGGGCGGACGAGGCACAGACCGGAGCGGGGAAATGGGCAACCGTTACCGCCGCCAAGCTGGACCAGGTCTTTCAGGATCGTTACATCGGCGGTGTTGACCAGATCGCGCTTCCCGTTGCGCAGATGAATGCCACTGCTCTCTGGGCCTCTCTCGGTGCCGGGGGGGCCATTCAACTGCCGCCTGCCGGTCACACTACTGCTGATGTCGGGGAAGAGTATACTGATTACAGGCCCACCCTTGTTTTCAACGGTGCGACGGCAACGTATCAATACAAAGAGGGCGGGGTCCTTAAGACTCAAGTGTATAATGCTTTTAACAACATGGCATTCTGCTCATCCACCAATTTGAACGTTTATACAGTGCCCGGAGCGGGTATAACGGGACGCGTTACTATTGCGACGGCGCCCGAAAAAAGCATACTCCCCGTCGGCAACATTGTGACTAATGACTACGATGTGACTACCGGCATTTCTGTCGGCTCAAATAATATGATCGGGCTTGTTCCGGGAAAACATGTCAGATTCAACGCGTCATGGAGCAAACAGTTTGTCGGTGATGCCGCAGCGACAAACAAGCGGGTTACCGATTTAGTCACGCAGGAACCGGGAGACCCGAACGGGAACGGCACTCTCGGCACACTGCATATCAGCGCAGGGATCATTGCGGTCGGGACGGCTAACCTGGTTATCGGGGGGACCAATTATACGGAACAGGGTACGGAATACTGGGATATCGGCCCGCCCACACCGGGGCATACTACCCGGTCCACTCCTACGGATTACAAGTATGTATCGTTGTATAATTATAAATTATTCGGCAATCATGTTCTTGGTGGTTACCGGGCTCAGGCCCTGGGAAGCACTGCCGACAATAATGTCGGCTGCACGGGTACCATAACCACGGGCAAACAGACTTTTGTCGGCGACAGCCGCATGTCCGAACTCAATCAGGAGCCGCCCGGTTTCCCGACGCTCAACACCGTGGGCGGCCTGCTCGTTCTGCGCATGAAAGGATGGCTGGAAGAGAACAAATACCTGTAGTAACGGCCCCGCAAACAAATCACCGCCTGCAGCATGAAGGGCACCTGTATCAGGTGCCCTTTTATCATTACATGCCGGTTCAGCATGCAGAAATCAGAACTGATCCAAGCCGAAAACCGTTTCGCCTTTAAAGAATTTCTCTTTTTCACCTGCCATTCACTGATATATTTTTGTTATTCTTAACCTCATATCCTTTCTCCTGATCCGGGAGGGAAGGAAAGAGGGAGAGTGTCGTTTTCAACGGAGTCCTTCGGTAATGGCCAAAACCCTGATCACCTCCATCGGCATCGAAAACGATTCGATGGGCATCCGCGCCGCCAAGATCAACATTACCCGCACCGGCTCCAAGGCGAGGATACAGGTGGCCGGCCTTTCGGAGCTGCGCGGCGACTTTTCAAATGACGAAAGCGTTGCCGGCGGCATGAGGAAGATGAAGGAAAAAATAGCCATCGGCGCCGGCGACCGGGTGGTCACCTGCCTTGCCGGCAAACAGGTGTATGTGGCCCAGATCCCGTTCCGCAAGCTGCCCGATATTGAGATGAAAAACGCGCTCAAGCTCGAAATAAAGAAGAGCCTTCCGTTCGAAGTGGCGGGCGCGTCAATCGACTATCAGGTGCTGGAAGGCGCCAGGAAAGGCGACACGATCCAGATCCTCGTCACCGCGGTGCCGGGCGTGATGCTGTCACGCCATCTGAACATGCTGGAACGGCTGAGCGTCAAACCCTGGGTCGTGGACATACTGCCGCTCGCCATCGCCAACGCATTTCATCTTTCGCAGAAATCGTTCGCCATCGGCCTGGCATACATCATCGTGCATGTGGGGCCCGCGGTCGTCAACCTCATCATCTGCGGCGACGAAAACATCCCGTTCTTCCACCGGAGCATCTATTTCTCGTCCGTCGAGCTTTTCGGCGACGGCGTGACCATGGAGGAAAAAGACGTCACTAAAAAGCTCGGCGAACTGGCTGACGAAGTTGCGCGGTCACTCTCGTTCTACGAGAAGACCTTCTCAACCTCCAACTTCGCCGGTATTTTCATCATGGGTGAATACCTCGAACAGGACACCATCAAAAACGTGATCGGCGGCAAGACCAATCTGACGGCCGAAGTGGTCGACGTGTTCGCCCGGCTCAAGCAGACGTCAAACGCGCCGAAAGGCAAGTTCGAGGTGGCCATGGCCCTCGCGATGAGGAACACGCAATGAAATACACCATAAATCTTGTCCGTCAACTCCGTCGCGAAGAGCTGAAGGCGATAGAGCTGAAGAACCGCATCTTCACCATCGGGCTCTCCTGCGGCGCGGTTCTCGGGATCGCGGTGCTCATCATGGTCTTTCAGACACTCGCCATGCAGACCAAACTCTCCTATGAACGGCAGAAACTGGCAAGGGTCGAAATGGAATACAGCAAATACAAGAAAACGCGCATGGAGGTCAACAAGGCCGATATCGAGCGGCTCGACAGCCTTCAGGCCGACCGCGTTTTCTGGACGAAAAAAGTGGCGGCCATGGCCTACTATCTTCCCGACAACTTCTGGATCACCAAATTCATTTTTGACGGCAGGGTATACCGGGTATCGGGTTTCGGCTACATATCGCCGAAGCAGGAGCAGCTCATCACGCTCGACGACTATCTGAACAAACTGCGGGCCGATTCAACATATAAAGACGTTTTCAAATCGACCTTTTTCAACGCGGTGGCCCGCGCCGACGAAGATAAATTCCATGACCGCGTGAGCTTCGAATATTCTTCCACCCGATGAGAGGGACGCCGGGACCATGAAAATAGACATCATTCTCAGCGCGGTCGTTGCAGTGACCCTTATCGCTTTCATCCTTGTAGACCGGACGACGGTCGCCGGCTTCACTGAAACCTTCAAAAGCCTCGAACGTCAGCGCATCATCACCTCGAACAAACTGGCAAGCGCGAAAATCGTCTACGAAAACCTCAACCATGTCCGCGACCTCGTGCAGAAAAACATGATTTTCCCGGGCCAGAAAGATTCGGTCTCGCACGAGACCATTTTTTTCGATTTCGTCACTTCCTGCGTCAATGACCTCAAGATGAAATTAGTCTCGTGCAGACCGGTGTCGCCGGTGGTCACCGGCGCCATAACCACGTTCGGCTACGATCTCGAACTCGAAGGGGATTTTTTCTCGTTCGGCGAGCTGTGCGCAAAATTCGAAAACAGCCGCCGCATCATCGCCGTCACCTCGTTCGATGTGGCTCTTTATACCGCCGAATCCGGCGGTGCGGAAACAGGCTTGCTGAATGCCACGCAATCGGGAAACAAGGGAATCAGGATACAGATGCATGTGAATACCTACCGGATAAAAAAAGAGAGTACCAATGAGTCATAGTGACGGGTTCCGCCGATCCGGCTATCTGAAAATGAAGGGATGATGTTCCGATGAAACAACACCAGCTGCTTATCGTCGCATGCGCGCTTGCGGTGCTGCTTTCAATCATCATCATATGGCGATCATTTGCCGCACGAGCCGACTTTGACCTTGCGGTAAACGAATCGCTGAAAATCACGGAAGGGTACGACCAGCGATTCATCGACAGGGTCAACCATCTCGAAGAGATCCTCGCCACGCGCGCCCAATTCGGGTATTCGGGCGGCAAAGACCCCATGACCGGGACCAAGCGGCAGGTGGTACAGCCACGGCCGGTCGCCGCAGCTCCGGTCAGAGGCTATAAGCCGATACAGCGGACATCCCCGGGCGAGTCGCCGTCCCAGGCCCAGCCTCCTACACCGGTACAGGCTTCCGATCAGATCCGCCTGACCGCCATCATCGCCGACGCAACCGGTAAGAAAATCACGGCCGTCGTCATGGACGGCGAGCGCTCCTATTCGGTCGAGAAAGGCGATATGGTGGGCGGCAGGAAGATCACGCACATCACGAACGAAGGCATCTACATGGAATCCGATTCCATAATGTACTTTTTCGACATCTACGGCAACGTGGTTAAAAAAAGCAAAGAAACCGGTTCCATGTCTTCGCTGTTAAAAGAAGAG
>CAISVC010000577.1 GCA_903888815.1 uncultured Fibrobacterota bacterium | reverse complement strand
TTTCCAAAACCCTTCCGTTCGGCCATCAGTTTCCCCTGAATGTCAAGCAATTTCATACAATGAGATTCCCCGGCCGGAATATTCACCCTTATCGCCGAGTGCACAGCGGATACTGCTACAGAGAAAACCGGGGCGACCGGAAGTGCCTTGACAGCGGTGCCGCCGCTGACCGTGGTGTAGAACTTGAGTGACCGGTTTGTCTCGGCCGTAAAGCTTGTGCCGCTGTTGGAGCTGTATGCCGCTCCGCCTCCGGGATAGGGAGCCGCATCGTTGTATTCCAGACCGTAGCAGCCGGCGGTTGTTGCGGACCGTACGACAATGGCGTAGCGGGTGCCCGAGGTCACGGTTATGTTCGGGTTGACGATAATATTACGGGGCGCCCAGCCTATGGAAGCCACCGGTACCGACGAAGAACTTAGTGCCGAGCCGGTCGGCTGGTATGCGGCGTTTGCCTGGTAGATTGCGATCACCAGCGGTGCGTTTGGATTGCCGGTTTGAAACGATGTAAACGCTGCGCTCGACAAGGTTCCGGTCCGCGAAGGAACAAACGACTGGGACCGCTGGATTGTGCCGGCAATGTCGCAAAAGGTGATGAAACCGTCGACTCCGGCAGTGGCATCCAGATTGGCCGGCACCTGCTGGCTGCCGGCCGAACCGCTTGACAGATTAAGCGTTGCCGAGTTCTGGCATACCATGGAGTTGATCGCCCCGTTCGCCGCAAAGGTGAGGGGCGCCCAGTAGAAGTTGGCAAGTGCCTCGTTTTTTGCCGCATTGTTCCACAGGTCGCTCCCGTAAAGGCAGGCCGTGTCCGTGGTCAGGATGATCTGCGAAACAAACGATGGCTGCCCGCCGCAGGAATTCGTGCTGATTTTGGTGCCGGCAGACCAGGTGCCGAGCGGCGAAGTAGCGGTACGGTACGATGTTCCTGTGCCGCTGCAGTAGCCGCAGTTGGGATCAGAGTATGTCAGGTAATAGGTCCCGCGGCGCCTGAACAATGCCGGCGCTTCCGTGGAACCCGGGGTGACTCCCGCAACATAGCTCCCGCTACCCGACTGGTAGCTTGCGTTGAGCCGCTCGATGACGATTCTGCCATTGGTCCGCCAGTCCGTATAGGCTATATACGCCGTTCCGTCATTATCGACGAAGATATCATGGTCGCCGTTGTTCAGCCCGGCTACGGGAGCGCCATTGTTGACTGCCAGCGTGGGCACAGCCGCTTCGGTGAATGGTCCGACCGGCGTCGTGCTGGTGAATACGCGGAAGCCGATGCTGTTATCGTATACATTAATCCACAGGACATACAGATTTGTGTTTTGATTGTAGACGACGTGCGGGCGGTAGCAACCGTACGTGCTGCCGTTGCACCGCGTCTGCCACGTCGTCGTGCCGGCGTCGAACAGAAATCCCTGATCGGTCCAGTGCACCAGGTCGGGCGAGGAGTACGCCTTGAATCCGCAGCAGGGCGCGCCGCTGACCCCCCACTGGTATCCGCAGCCGTAACTGGTCCCGTAAAGGTAGTAGAGGCCGTTGAAGAAGGCAATCTTCCCGTCATGCGCATCCACTGCATCGCCCTTCGTATCAAATCGGGTGACTTGAGCTCCGCTCGAATTGAAGTTCGTGATGGTTGTGGTGTACGCGGCGCTCACCACGGATAAAAATGCGAAGGACAGCATGATGCTTCGAATCGCTGTTGCGCAAAAAGGCGGGCACAAAAACAGCTTCTGGTTACGCATGCTTCATTCCTTTTCCGGTTTAAAAGTCGTTACGTGCATAGGCTTTGCCTCCTTCTTTATTTGTTTGACGTCAGCAGAAAGTGTACCGTGTTATAGTTCTTGTCCAAAACTTCTAGAATACGTTAGGAGTGTACGTCTCCAAAAAGTTTAAGTCAAGAGATGGATCTGGTATAAGTAATATACTCCTGTTTGTTTAGATATTCAATATTCTTTTCAAAAAACGCTTGCCGTATTTTATAGGGGAATACGGCCAATCGGGGGTTATCCTCAAGGGCAGACCGGTTTGCTGGTACAAATGAAGGCTACACTAATTTGGTACCTACAGAGGCTTTAATAATCAAATCTCCTGGAATGAAGGAGACAAGTCTGCCATCTAAAGACCTTGCTGTGCAATCAGTTGTTTTTGTCGGTTGCTTAAAAAATTTTTTAACAGGATATCCAACTGTCTGGCCAAAGAGTACCCGCTGGTCAGCACGTAATTTTAATTTTGCTGTAAGACCGGATTTATTGCAATTATGAAACCATGATGCCAGACCTTGAGAAGCAGCAAACAGATATGCATTGCCTGCAATGAGACCGGTATCAACACAATAATATGATTTTTGAATTTCAGGATTGTGCAGTCCGGGTTCCTGAAAACCGGATGTATTGGAAAGTTTATTAACATCCACGATGTAGATGAGATGAACCGGAGCCTTAGCTGCAAAATTCGCCTGGCCATGACCGATTGCCAGGGCACGCAGGTCACCCGCAACAACCGGAACCAGCCGGTGATGCAACGCATTATATAAATAAATTCCTTCCTGAATGGCGACATAACAATCTATTTCCTGTGAGTTACTTGCTGACGCAGCAGTTCTTCCGGGAATTCCAAACGGGCCATTTTTACGATTTACTCCACATGCCGCCCAGAGGAGATTT
>CAISVC010000576.1 GCA_903888815.1 uncultured Fibrobacterota bacterium | reverse complement strand
GTATTTGCGCTTTGGCAGTCGTCGTAATGGCACAATTTACTTTCGCGGCGGATGATTATTCGCAATGGACGTATTGGAGGAATGTCGTTCTGAATACCAAGGCTTCGGGCGCCATGGTGGCAAATCCGGTGTTACGTTTTCCCGTGCTTGTCCGGCTTGGCGCGGCGGATTCCCTTGTTTTTAAAAACGCCCAGGCAAACGGCCGGGACATCCGGTTTGCAAAGTATGACGGAACGCACTTCCGCTATCAAATTGAACAGTGGAACGCAACGACCAGGGTTGCGGCGATCTGGGTGTTGGCGGACAGCGTCCGGGGCAACGACAGCTCGGCATATATGGTCATGTACTGGGGCAATACCGCCGCGGCCGATAGTCAGAATGGCTATGCGGTTTTCGACACCGCCAACGGGTTCGCGGCGGTCTACCACCTTGGAGATTCGACCGCCAACGCGATTGACGCGACCATCAACGCGTGCAGCCTGACTCCCAGCGGACACACGACGTCGGAACTCACCGCCGGCATGATCGGCAACGCGCAATCTTTTGGCGGTAGCAACGACTGGTATACTTCCGGCACCCCGGCCCCAGCCGCGTTAAATATCTCCAACAACAGGGTAACCGTTTCGGCGTGGGCATATGTCCAAGGAGGCGGGGGGTGGGGAGGCATAGCGACGAAGTACACCTGGTCGGCCAATCGTTGCTGCTATCAACTGATATACAATGCGAACACCTCTTTTTATTGGATGACAGATATAACCGGCGCGGCAGGCTCCGGAGAAGACATCATAAACGGCCCCGCCGGGGTCGCTACTAACACCTGGTATTTTCTGACCGGCACCTTCAACGGAACAACCATGCAGTTATATCAAAACGCCGCGCTGGCTGCTTCGGCGGCCCAGACGGGGATGTATAGTTCGGCAAGCTCGCCTTTTATTATCGGATCCGGCGACGGGAACCAGGCTTTTAACGGAATAATCGACGAAGTGACAATATCCAAGGTCGCACGGGACACCAACTGGATCATGCTGTGCTATCAGAACCAGATGGGGCCGCCTCAAACCCTGGTGACCCTGGGCCCGATTTTGGGAAATTTGTACATTACCTCTCAACCCAAGAGTCTGTGGGTGGCCGCGGGCGACACCGCGTCATTTACGGTTATTGCGGGGGGTATAACTCCTATTTCCTACAGGTGGATACATGCACCGGATACGGTTGGGACGGCCTCTACGCTCACGTTGAACGCAGTCCAGGCGGGAGCTAACAATTCCGTTTATCAGTGCCTTGTATCCAATGCAAAGGCTTCCTTGATGAGCAACCCATGCACGCTGTATGTTGCGACGGCGCCGGTAATAATTTCTCAACCCGCTAATCAGTCCGTCCCGTCCGGCAGCAATGCATCCTTCAGTGTCACCGCAATGGGCCTACGGCCTCTTTCCTACAAATGGGCGCGCAGCCCGTACGCGGCAGCGGATACCATAGGTACTGCGGCGACGCTCGCGCTGACTTCCGTGCAGGCCTCCGCCGATAATTCTATTTATAAATGCATCGTGAGAAACAGCGATGGGTCAGCAGTAAGCAATCCCTGCACCTTGCATGTTCTCATTACGCCCCCGCCGCCCACGATTGTAAGTCCCGCGCCTAATGAGATGATCAGAACGGACAGCGTCGTGTTCAGGTGGAATAAAGGCGGCAACGGAGCCACCCTCTATATGATTCAGCTAGCATTGGATTCGGCGGCGACGAATATTGTATATGAGGATTCTTCGATTACTGATACGACCAGGACCGTCCGTTTCTCCTTCGTGACCCAGTCGTACTGGTTCAGGATAAAGGCGTATAATTCAGTGGGATGGGGCGTGTTCAGCGCGTCGCAGAAGTTTACAATTACTACTACCTCGGCATTGCCGGGCGCTGCCGCTGCCGCGGCCGCGGCAGCGCCCTTCGGCGTGAGCGTCAAGGGGAATGAACTGCGGTATTCATTGCCTCGCGCAAGCAGCGTATGCGTAAAGTTGTACGACCCTTCCGGCCGTCTGGTTGCAACGCTTGTCAAAAAGACACACGTGGGGGCCGGGAGCTACCAGGCGCCGCTGGGGAAAATAACCGCGGGACTGTACGTCATGACATTTGAGGCGGACGGATTCGCGCAGAGAAAAACAATAGTTATTCCATAAAAAGCGGATTCCGAGAAGAGTACATAGTACTACGTTATTATTTTCCGTTGATTTTATTACGTAGAGGGCACATCTAAAAAGTGGTTTCTTTTGTCAAAAGGGTGCCTACAGTGCGCAGCAACCGCCACTTTTAAAAACAAAAAATGAATCGAAAAAAGAGACGGAGAGACGGTATGATTATTGAAAATACAAGCTGATGGTCAGGATTGAAAAGCCGGAGAGCAATACTGTTCAGACAGAAAAATCAATAAATCTTTTTAAGGAGGCAAAGATGCCAAACATTAGCAGTAAACGGATTTCTTATGTGAGCGCGTTTTTCTTAAGTCTCGCGACCCTGTGCCAGCTCTCTCAGGCGATAACCTTGACGTATACTCAAATCGCCAACCGGCTGCTCGATCTTCAGTATCTGGCCACGCTGCCGGAAGTAGGTGTAACAACCCAGGAATTTACCAGTTATGACCGCGGCTCTACTTACAATGCAGGTACCGATACGTATGTTAATTGGTTTGCCAATAACGATTGTTGCGGGAGCATAAACGGTACTCTCCTGGATACTACGTCTCGGCCCGGGGTCATCTGGGTGAGCTGGTCAGCCACTCCGGGAGCCGGTACGTTGCCGGTGTATTTCAATGGATCAACAACTCCCGCGATAAATATTGCATTTGTTCATTGGTTTGACCGCACCGTTGCGCCTTTTAACTACACAAAATTGAATTATACGACACCGGCTTCGGCGGGAAATAGCTACGTACCCATACCGTACTCGTCGGCATGCAGAATCCTAGGAAATAGCGGCTTTGGAAATTATTTCCACTTCTGCTACACCTCTTTCAATGCAACCGACACACTGCCCAACTTCCAATTCGGCTCAGCGACGGAACTAGCCGCTCTTCAGAGCGTCAACACTTGGTTAACAAACAGTATAGGGGCCGATCCTGCGGGCGTCCGTGTTGGCGAGATCACCGAAATCGATACGGTAAGAATCGGATCGGGTGTCGGCGCTGTCACCACGATAAGAAAACTAAAAGGAGGCCCTGGGGTCATTACGGCGCTCAAGATAGATTCGGCAGGTATATTAACCGGTAATGCAACCACCGACCGCGTTAAATTACGGGAACTCTCTCTGCGAATTTACTGGGATAATGATGTAACGCCAAGCGTGTGGGCGCCGTTGGGAGACTTCTTCGGCGCGGCGTGGGGGTACTATCCGTATAAGACCGTTCCCATGGGAATGAATGCCAAGAAGTTCTATTCTTATTGGTATATGCCTTTTAAGGATTCGGCGAAAATTCAACTCTGTAATGACGGCAACACGGCGGATACCACTCCGTCAACGCGGATCGTGTTTACAATTGTGCATTCCTCTTTGCAAAGCGCCGCCAACCTTACCCGCTTTCATGCCAAATGGCACCGCGACACGTTGCTGCCAACGAGGACCGACCGCAACCAGAGCGCCACCGGCGGCTGCGTAGACTGGACGATTTGCAAGGTAACGGGCAGGGGCCGTTATGTTGGAACCATGCAATGCGATTATAATCCCACGGGAGGTTGGTGGGGTGAGGGCGATGAAAAGTTCTTTGTCGATGGAGAGAAATTTCCTTCCTGGTTTGGTACCGGCAACGAAGATTATTTCGGTTTTTCCTGGTCCAGTGCCACAACGTTTCTCCAGTGTTATCACAATCAGCCCTATAATAATAATAACACAATGTCCACAGAAAATCGTTTTCATATCCCCGATCAAGTTCCCTTTCAAACTTCTTTTGAAGGATGCATTGAAAAATATTTTCCTAACAGCAGACCCGAACTTCGAGCCGCAACGGCTTATTTTTATCTGGCGCCGGGAGGCACGGATCCTTACGTGCAACTGCCGGTAGCAGCCCGAATATCTTACTGGAACAGCACGTATCCAATCCCACCGGCTACCACGTGGGTGGACCCTTATCGAGAAACCGCTGTTGCTCCTGAGAAAAAGGTCGCTTTTTCTGAACTTCAGAGACGGCTTGATGCCTATGAAAACAGCGCCGGGATGCTTATGGTCCATGTACCGGCAGGGGTAAACGGAAAGGTGGAAATGTTCGACCTGCGGGGTGTGCGGCGAGTTTCCAAGACAATCGATCGCGAAGGCAACTGCGTAATTGCCGCCTCATCGCTTTCGAAAGGAATGCATATTCTTAAAATTACCACACCTGATGGAATTATTACTAGAACTATCGCCATTGCAAATAACCGGTAAGATATCAAGGACATGATTGTTATACCCTCTGTCATTCTTAGACGTTGTGAAGAATGACAGAGGGTCCTCCCTACTGTTTTAAATAAATAAAATAACCTGTAAAATATTCTAAAGGAAGGGGCTGTTATTATGAACGGTAAATCGGCTGTTTTCATTGCCTGCTTGCTTTTCAGCATGCCCGTTGCCCGGGCAGATACATCATCGATAACCATATCAGGTTTTAGTGGTTTTGAATTCGGCCAGGTTGTACGCGGCTGGGATGCATCCTTGTGGAAGGAGATGAGCCACCAGTGGTTGCAGAATCTGCGCGGCGGCTTTACCATGGATGCCCGTCTGGGCGAGAGGGTACGCGGCATTTTGAGCCTGGAGGTTCTGTACAGAAATTTCTATCCCATGATTCCCAGCTATCCCGAGTCCGAGCGGTTGAATTTTTTATTGTACCCTCATCATATCGAAGCAACGTATACGCTGGGTAATGAGGACAAATCACCCTTACAGATAGGCATTGGATACTTTCCATTCAAATACTGCGAGCATGCAAGGAACCTGGGAGAATATCTCTTTCGCAGCGGCACCTATCCGCCCTATGTCACCACTGAATTCGATACGCCCTATGAACGACTGATGGGACTGCGTCTTGAAAGCAACCTCGGTTTGTTCAAGCAGAATCTTTTACTTACAAGCTCCACGGTTTTCCCTCTATATGATTATTCCCTTTCCTACCTTGTCTCTTTGAACGTTCCCAACATCATCAGCATCGGATCCGGGATCGGTCTTCACCGGTTTTTTTCTGTCGATAACAATCGAACCTCCCCGAAATCTACTGACCCGAGCGATAGATATATCAATGGCGCAGATACCCTTAATTATACTTTCAAAGGTGTGAAACTCATAGCGCATTTTTCCTTTGATCCCAAGGGCTTTTTTCCAAGCGATATTTTCGGGTCTGAAGATTTAATTCTCTATGGTGAGGGGGCGATTCTGGGATTAGAAAATTATCCCGTCAGCATCGACAGCTCGTTCGTTGGATACGAAAATATCAACAACAGAATTCCCCGCATGTTCGGATTCAATATTCCAACCTTTAAACTTCTGGATGTCTTCGCGGTTGAAGCTGAGTTTTTTGGAAGCAAATTCAGCAGCACTTTAGCAAATGTCTTTATGAGAAACCTGCCGATTCCGGATCCAAGCGTGAAGGATAATCATCTTGATAACTGGAAGTGGAGCCTGTTTGCGAAGAAAACCTTCGGCAAGCGCTACAGTATTATTGCCCAGATCGCCAATGACCATTTACGGGTGAATGCAAATGATGTAATGCACCATCAGCTGTGGGAGGAAGTGCTGCAGAAGCCGGGCGACTGGTTTTACATGATCAAGCAGCGACTTGATTTTTAACCGGCTTATTTGAGCCCCTATGTTATTAAACATGCAATCGATCCGCAAAAGCTTTGACAATGTAGAAGTGCTGCACGGCGTTGATTTGGACCTTGACGCCGGTGAAGTGCATGCGATCGTCGGCGAAAATGGGGCGGGCAAATCGACGCTTGTCAAGGTTCTGGCCGGCAACTATCCTGACCACGAAGGGTCGATTTACATCGAGGGGAAAGAGACCGCGCTCCGGAGCCCCCGGCGCGCGGTGGAAGCAGGGATCGGCATCATTTATCAGGAACTTAATCTCCTCGGCGAACTCTCGGTCGCAGAAAATATTTTTTTAGGCCGTGAACCCCGCCATGCGGGCATGCTGGTTGACTTCCGTGAAATGAACCTGTGCGCCGAGCGCATTCTGGAGCGGCTGCGTCTCGACATCGATCCCACGCAGCCGGTCGGAACGCTTCGGATCGGCCTGCAGCAGATGGTGGAGATCGCCAAGGCATTGTCGCTTAACGCGCGGATTTTGATCATGGACGAGCCGACGAGCGCATTGACGAATACGGAAATCGAGCGGCTGTTTGCGACCGTGCACGAACTTTCCGGACAGGGAGTCGGCATCATTTACATTTCTCACCACCTCGATGAGATATTTTCAATCGCTTCCAGAGTAACGGTCATGCGCGATGGAAACAGGGTCGCTACCAGGGCAGTCACCGAGACCTCAAAGGTTGAGCTCATTCGCCTTATGGTGGACCGGCCGATTGAGGCATGGAATGTGCGCCTGCAGACGAAACCCGGACGCCCGGTTCTCAAGGTCGATGGGCTGCGGCTTGAAAGGCCTGATCGAAAAGAACCGCACATTTTGCGCAACATGAGCTTCGAAGCATTCGAGGGTGAGATCCTTGGCCTGGCAGGTCTGTTGGGCGCAGGCCGCACGGAGCTGCTTGAATCTCTTTTCGGCATTTACGGCTCACTATGTCATTCCGCACTATCAATTTGCGGACGGAAAACAACGATACGGTCCCCCGCAGAGGCCATAGGCCTCGGCATGGCGCTCGTTACAGAAGACCGCAAGCGCAACGGGCTCGTGATGTGCATGACGATCAGGGATAACATGTCGCTGGTTTCGCTTGCCGGCATCCTTAAATGGGGGATGCTTTCTCCGGCGCTTCAGCGTCGTCGCACCGGAGAGGCTATCGCAAAAATGCTCATCCGCTGCCGCTCCG
>CAISVC010000575.1 GCA_903888815.1 uncultured Fibrobacterota bacterium | reverse complement strand
TATCCCGATGCCGCGCGATCTAGCCGTTTCCAGAACGATTTTAAAAAGAGCGAGAAATTCTTCGGAAAGATAGGGCGGCAGCATTGCTCTGCCCGGCCGTACGATGATCCCGCCGAACCCCTGCGAGCAAAGGGCATTAAGCTGCTCGATCATCTCCTGCTTTGTAATGTTTGAGTTCCAGATCCACAGTATCCATGGAAGGCCTTCGGGGTTTTGTCTGGTGAGAATCTGCTTGAAATTTTTCAAAATAGGCTCCTGTTTTGTATGGTGTTAGTTCGGGTTTTTCAAAAGGGAAGGGGTTGTGAAAGGATCATTTTTTACCGGGGCGAAGCAGTTAACTCGTTAAAATTATATAAGATAGGATATCTTTTTACCGCTGAATTCTGTAACCGTGCGATAAATTACTTCCTGCTATTGCCTTAGTCAAGGTAAATCGATGAAACCGGAGGGGATCATAAGGCTATTGTATACTGTAACGATATGATAATAAAAGTGCTAAGAAATAATGACGATTTGATGAATTACCGGTGGCGATAACGGTTTAAGCGGTTAATATTTTGCGATCAGTGAAAAACCAGTTCGGGTCAACGGGCGATGAGATACTGTCCGGTAAAAATGCTATTTGTCAAGTTCTTCGTGGAAAGCGACGGCGTAGCGCCGCCCCGGGTTTTGTCATCTTTCGCCGGGGCCGCCCATCCGCGGTGCTAATCGGTATCGTACATGCCTCTTCAGGCCGATTTCCGGAACTCCACCACCCTTTTGCAAAGTTCCACGAACTCCGCGGGGCCAAGGTCGCTCCTGCCGTAAATAATACTATTATTTCCTTGCAGGCCTAGGGGTTGGCATCGTTGATCTGCCCTTAGGTCTTATTATAAATAACAGTGTTATTTATAAGAACGACCATGAACCTTTACCTGCCGAAAACAATTCCATCTTGTTGTTCAACCATTTTAAATAAACCGTCGGCGTGCATTTCCCTTCCAGAAAAGTTGGTACCAATAAAAACTGCAATAATCAAATCTCCTGAAAAGGAGTAACTCTCCTTGAAAGGAGGAGGGGAGGGGATATTTTACAATTTCCGCGATAAGAGACATGTCAGGCTCCTTGATACAATCAAAAGCTTTAATAATCAAATCTCCCATTCAGGAGAATTGAAATGTTTTCAGGGGCGATGGCAGGTCGCGTCCCTATTTACCTCTTTAATTCTTTTTTTACGGAATCGATTCTTGCGATACAATCATTTCTGACCCTCTCCCATGCCGCGTCGATTGCAAATGCCGCTTCCGGGCGCAACAGCGCTGCGGTGTCGTTTCTGAACTCGCTGTCAGCCATCTTCGCCTCCATGTTGCGGAGAAATTCCTTCGAAGAGACGGAACTTCCGCAATGGTCCATGAAAACACGGAAAGCATTCAGCAGTTCTGGAATGGATATTTCCAAATGCGATAATGCGTACCAGATATCAAAAAGGTCTCTCCCCTTCCTTCTCTGATAAAGGGCGCGCATTTTCGAGCCGAGGAGTACCTCGATGGAGTACGTCGGTATGACGCATCGACCCTTGAACCATAATGATGCAACGCTGAAATCTTTCCGCTCCACGCCAAGGACTTCAATATGCTCGCGGCAGTTGATTTCTATTTTCAGCTTTATCGGCACTGCCGGAGGGATCGTGGACTGCGTGGAAAACGTCAGTACGTTGTTCCGTTCCTTCTGTGCTATTCTGGGCTTACCGAGAAAAGCAAGTCGCTTCCGGACGCTGTCGAATACGGGCCCGATAGGTCCCGGTTCTGTCTGGACGAGATCGATATCTTCCGAATACCGCATCGGCGCAGGCAGGAAGAGCTTATGAATTGCCGTCCCGCCGCGGAACACTAGGGTGCCGGCACAAAACGGATCTGAAAATAGTTCCACAAGGCAACGGCTGATGATCAGGTCCTGCTCGACCTGTTCGTTCGAGCGCCACGGTGCGTTGTTGCGCCACTCGGTAATGTGTGCGGCAGGAATCATTCATCAATCTCCACTTTGACGTTCTCGACGACGTTCCAGCGGTTGACAGAATCGTCCTTCTTTTCCCCTGCCGCGGAAAGCATGATCCTGCCGGGCTTGTCCGGAGAGAGTGCTTCATGCAGTATTTCGGCCAGTTCCCGGCTTTCCGGAAACCGGTCGAGCAGGAAACCAAGGCGCTGCAGCGCAGGGACCGGCACGTCCGCTTTAACGAGGGACACCAGTCCTTTCCCGGTCAGGGCAGGGACAAGATCGCGGATGACCTCGGCTGCACGGCCGATACCACCGATACGGTGCGCATAGGAAATGCAATCGATTGCGGTAAGCGCCGGATTGGAGATATTCAAATACCCCGTTTCAGTCTGTTTTTTTTCGATGAGGCCTTCGGGGATTCTGCCCCGGATGAGAAAGTTGATCGCAATTCCCCGCACCGAAATCCTGCGATGCGCCGGTTTAACCGTAACGACGAAAAATTCCTGCGGCTGCTGATGGGCGGCGCCATGAAAAACCGCTGCGCTGAGCAGTCCTGCATAATAGGGCTTGCCGATGAAGCGCATCATATCATCGACAAAAAGCGCAGGCGGAAGGATCCGCTGCGCGAGATATTCCGGAGGGATAATAATATAAAAGTTTCTGCGTACCGAACAGATCCTGTTCTTTGCCGCAAGGCGCCGCAGCGCCTCCTTCAATGCCCTATCGCTGACATTGAAAATCGGACGGATTTCCGGCAGAGAAAAGGTAAACCGGCCTTTCGATTGAAGATCGGTAATAAAATCAAAAAGATAATTATCCTTTAAATGGCCCATAGTAACAGTTACTGTTTGCGTTAGGTGTTGTATAATATACATTATCGCAAATGAAATAATAACAAATTACAACGGTAAGAAGGTCCTGAAGTTCAAGCCGAACGCCTTGTTGTTCAACCATTTTAAATAAACCGTCGGCGTGCATTTCCCTTCCAGAAAAGCTGGTACTATAAAAACTTAAATAATCAAGCCTGCTATTCGGCAGGCAGGTAAAGGATATTTTACAAGTTCCAAGACAAGAGGCATGTACGGCTCCTTGGTGAGCGACCTGCTTTCGTTCGAACGTACTAAAGACTGCGTATGTCTACATTCCTACGCAAATAAGGAACAATTAAAGATTTTACAAGGCTAACAGAACAATCATACTTCATGAAATTATCTATTAAGCTTTTTGAAATTTCCTCAATCAATTTTTTCTGACTGATTCCTCGCAAAATCCTGCCATCAAGTAATGTGGACAATGAAAATGTATTATCTTGAAGTTTATTAAGCTTCTCTTGAAGAGCTCTGATTTTTTTGTGTTGATGTGCGTGGTTCTGTGCCGTTAAGAAAGCCCTCAGGCCGCTAAAGGAGTAAACGATTTTACTCCTGTGACGGCCCCTAGGTCTTGCCTGCCGAAAACAATACAATTGTTTCCCTGCAGGTCTTTAGATCTGGATACCGGTG
>CAISVC010000574.1 GCA_903888815.1 uncultured Fibrobacterota bacterium | reverse complement strand
TGCTCATCAGGATTCCCTTCTAATGCTTATTATATCGCCTTTGGCAACAAGGGTCAATCGGATTATTCAGGATGCAATTTACTTTAACCCAAATTATGCATTAGTTCATCGCGCATAATTTGGGTTTAACGTTTTAAAAATCTGCCCTGAAGGAATAGCGCCTTCTCTCACGACAATAACGGTATTGTCATTGCCAATTTTCACTACAGTGGAAGGCAGCGAAGGCGGCAGCGGACCGGCATCAATCATGAAATCAACCTTTTCAGAAAAAATGGAAAAAATGCGATCCGGATCATTGACATACGATTCGCCGCTCAGGTTTGCGCTCGTTGAAAAAAGAGGTGCCTCAATATGCTGAAAGAGCATTGTGATAAAAGGATGGCCTGAAACGCGGATTGCCACGCCCTCCGCTGCTTCCGGCGAAGGCAGTACCAGCGTGAGCAGGCCCGGCCAGAAGGCCTGCGCCAGCCGCTCGGCAAAAGGAGGAAAAACAAGGGGAAGTTTTGCAAAAAATTTCCGTTCCGAGGCGATAAGGATAATCGGCTGGTCCGGAGGCCTTTGTTTTGCAGAAAATATTCTTTCCTTCACGGCAGGTACATTACACGCACCGCCAATGCCGTAGATCGTCTCGGTAGGATGGATTAAAAGCGCACCCTTTTTGATACCAGCTGATATGCTTTTCAGTTTTTCACTGCCGCGCGGCGAATCGAGCAGGGTCTGCAGCAGGATGCGTTCAGGCTTCGTCATCACCGAACCGTTTGCGGTACTTTCGTATTTTTGCACGGGTCGCCGGTTCTGCAGCGCCCAGTATTTCAATCGCCAGGAGTGCCGCATTAACTGCATTGCCGATACCGACACATGCCACGGGTATGCCCGGCGGCATCTGGACAATGGAAAATAGCGCGTCACGGCCGTTGAGCGGCCCTGACTCTGAGGGCACGCCGATGACCGGAAGCGTCGTCATGCTGGCTATGACCCCGGGCAGGTGCGCCGCAAGGCCGGCAATCGCGATAATGACCGAAAACCCTTCGGCTTCTGCAGTATGGGCGAATTTTTTTATCTTATTCGGCGTACGATGCGCGGAAATCACCATTGCTTTAAAAGGAACGCCGAATTCACGTAAAACAGCTTCGGCTTTTTCAGCTACCGCAGTATCCGACTTGGATCCGATGACTATTGCCACTTTAACCGCCACGTTGAATCCTCCTTGCAGTTGCGTTATACCGGCTGTTGTATTTTTGCCTTCTTGAGCCGCGCAAGCCCCTTGGCGCCTATATCCTTACGGAAGGTCTTACCCTGAAAATCAATTTTCGCAACCCCCTCATACGCGATGCCGATCGCATCGGCAAGGGTTTCCGCCCATGCGCTGACGCCGACGACCCTGCCGCCGTTAGTGATAAAACGGCCTTCGGGATCAAGCGCGGTGCCGCTGTGGTACACGTCGCGGTTCGACTTTGAATGTTCTGCTTCGTCAAGCCCTGAAATCATTTTCCCTTTTTCGTATGCTCCGGGATACCCTTTTGAGGCGAGCACCACATCCACGCAGTAACCGGGACGTACCGTCCACCCGATGTCGCCGATCTCGTCCAGTCTGCCCGCGGCACATGCGGCGAATACCTCGTACCAGTCGCATTCGACCAGCGGCAGGACCGCCTGCGTCTCGGGATCGCCGAACCGGCAGTTGAATTCCACTACCTTGGGGCCTTCATCAGTAACCATGATACCGCAATAGAGCAGCCCCCGGTAGCGCGCATTCTCCTGTTCCATGGCCCTGAGCGTCGGAACCACGATCTCCGATTCAATCCGTTTCAGCATGGCATGATCGACCAGCGGCGCCGGGGCATAAGCGCCCATGCCCCCGGTGTTAGGCCCGCGGTCGCCGTCAAATATCGCCTTGTGATCCTGCGCCACCGGAAGCACCTTGTAATTCCTGCCATCGGTCAACACAAAAACCGACGCTTCCTCGCCGGTCAATTTTTCTTCAAGCACGACCTGGGCGCCTGCTTCCCCGAAACTCTTTTTATCAAAAATATCAGCCATCGCTTCCTTTGCTGCCGCCATGGTGTCACAGACCATGGCGCCCTTACCGGCAGCAAGCCCGCTTACTTTTACCACGACAGGCGCGCCCCTGCGCGAGAGATAGTCGAGTGCCTTCTTCTTTTCGGTGAACACTTCAAACGGCGCGGTCGGGATTTCATACTTTTTCATCAGATTCTTTGCGAATGCCTTGCTTCCCTCAATCCGGGCCGCGGCTTTAGTCGGGCCGAAAATGCAGCGTCCCCTTCTATTAAATATGTCAACGATTCCCTCGACCAGCGGTATTTCCGGTCCCACGACCGTCAGATCGATCTCATTCGCCTCAACCCAGTCTGCCAGTTCGGCCCAGTCAGCTACCTTGTCGACAATGGTGCATCCGTCGCGTTCCATGCCGGGATTGCCGGGGTATGCATACATGCAGAGCGGCCGGTCCGAGCGCAGCAATGCCTTGAGGAGCGCGTGTTCCCTGCCCCCGCTTCCGATAATAAGCACCGTATTCATGAATTCCATAAAACGCCTCCGCGCTGCCCGTTACGCCGCGCTCAAATGATAATCAACGGCTCAGATAAAATAGCACCGTGCGGTCGGCAAGCGCAATAAAGCAAAAACAGAGGGGGCTTCCCCGCCGCTCTCTTCTTCTGCGGCTGGCAAGCCCCCTTGTAAAACAAGATTTATTGCGATCGACGTACCGGAAAAAAATGAGAGACGTCACCTGCCATTGACTGTTTTTACGTTATTAATTTCAACAATATAAACGGCATTCGATGCACCCATGCTCTTTCCGAGATCAACAGTTTTTTCCTGTAACCAGGCCTGACGATAAAGCAATTTTCCCGCAAGATCGTACACGGAAATAGTGGAACCTGCCGGAACGGTAAACCGGTTTCCCCATACTTTCGCACGCATTGGTTTCTGAAAGTTCGTTGAAAAGGCACGTTCCGGTGACGGCATATCTTTTACACCGACGCCGGTCACCGTTATCGTAGCGGTTCCCGGCGTGACAGAGCCGCTTATCACGCTTGCCTGACAATTGATAGTTCCCACGACCCCGTCGCGCGTTTTGACATAAAAGGCGAATTGGCCGCCTTCAAGCGCCGATCTGGCCTCCCCGATAAAGTCTCCGGCCCCGGTGGCCGACATGGTGATCGAATCCGCCCTTGAACGGATCGCACGGCCGGACGCATCAACCAGCGACACGACAATACGGGTCATATCGCCGCCGTCATTCAGCACGTTTGTATCGGGTGTGAGCACGATTGCCGTCGGAGCGCCCGGTGTGGTGACCTGATGCGTTGCCAACGCCGTACCGCCGCTCGTACCGGCATATCCCACCGCTCTCAGAGTTCCTGCCGCGTAGGTGCAGGTCCACTGATAAACAGGATGGGGAAGATTAGGCCCTACGGTTCCGGTTTTTATGCCCTGAGAAACGCCGTTAAGGAACAATTCAACCGCGGGGCAGTTACTGAAGACGGTTACCGTTGTCGGGGAAGATGATGTCCAGTCGTTGGCAATAAAAACCATGTATCCGCAGGTCGCAGGATTGCGCTGCGACTGAAAGAAATAACCGGCAAGTTTCGGGATCCGGAAAATGTTCGCGACCCCGTGTGGCGAGAGATAGGGCGAGGATCTGCTCCTGCCGGCCGGATCGTTCGCCGATGGGGCCACTTCAACGGTCGTGGCATTGGCGTGGCACGAGCTGTAATCAAACGCGCACCATCCCAGTTTGCCCACTGAATACTGGTTCCCGAAGTTGGCGTTCTGCTCGTTGATATGACCGTTGATCTGTCC
>CAISVC010000573.1 GCA_903888815.1 uncultured Fibrobacterota bacterium | reverse complement strand
CACCGGTCATAATACCGAGAATACCTCCTGTAAAACTCATGACCAGCGCCTCAACGAGGAACTGCAGTAATACATCGGTGCCGCGCGCGCCGACTGCCATGCGGATGCCGATTTCCCGTGTGCGTTCAGTGACCGACACCAGCATGATATTCATGATGCCGATGCCACCCACGATGAGCGAGACGCAGGCGATGGCAAAGAGAAGGGCACCGAGCGTTTCCGAGGTTTTTGTGGCCGCATCGCTGATATCGGTCTGAGTCCGTATGGTAAAGTCGGTGCCGTCTCCCGAAGAACTCTTTCGCCGGCTGGTGAGAGCCTGGTTGATCTCCTGACGCGCCTCCTCGATCTGTGCCTCGGACGTTGCGGAAGCGATCAGCGAGTTGGCAAAGGTAATACCCATGAGTTTTTTCTGGACTGTGGAAAACGGCGCAAGGATGATGTCGTCTTGGTCCTGGCCATTGGCGTTCTGGCCTTTTTCCGAAAGGACACCGACCACCTTGAAGGGCAGGCTGCGGATGCGGATGGTCTGACCGACCGCATTGGCTCCGGCGCCGAATAGATTTTCGACAATGGTTTGGCCGATGACGCAGACCTTGTTCGCGCCCCGTTCGTCGGCATCGGTGTAAATGACGCCCTCCTGCAAATCCCAGTCGCGGATATCAAGGTATTCGGAATAAGTGCCGTTGATCGAGGTGCGCCAGTTCTGGTTTCCGGCTTTGACCTGCTGCGTTGTGCGCGCGATGGGTGAAGCATACATTACGGCCGGGCATGTTTTTTTTATCGCAGCAATATCGTCCTCGTTCAGACGCGAAGAGCTTCCCGCCTCCATGCGGACGCCGCCCTGGGAGAATGCGCCGGGAAAGATCAGAAGCACGTTGGTTCCCAGCGCCGCGATCTGCGCATTGATCATGTCCCGGGCGCCCTGGCCCACCGCGAGCATGGCGATCACTGCCGCGACGCCGATGATCATGCCGAGCATGGTCAGAAACGACCGCATCTTGTTGCGGTTGAGCGAGCGGATCGCGATTTTTAATATAGTCCTGAATCTCATGGTTGTGCCTCAACGGATTCGGGACGACGTGAAGCAAGCTCATGCTCGGCGCTGCGACGGCCGAGAACCTTCTCGTCGTTTATGATGCGGCCGTCGCGGAAAGTCATTCTACGCATGGCGTATTGAGCGATGTCCGGCTCGTGGGTCACCATGATGACGGTGATCCCGTTCCGGTTCAGGCGCTGAAACAGCGCCATGATTTCAACGCTCATGGCGGAATCGAGATTGCCGGTCGGTTCGTCCGCAAGAAGAATGACCGGGTCATTGACTATGGCCCGTGCTATCGCCACCCGCTGCTGCTGCCCGCCGGACAGCTGATTGGAAAAATGGAAAGCGCGTTCCCTGAGTCCCACCCACTCCAGCGCTTCCAGCGCTTTTTTCCGCAGGTAGCCTGCCGAAATAGACTTGTTGTACATGAGCGGCAGTTCTACGTTTTCGAGCGCGGTCGTGCGGGGAAGCAGGTTGAACGCCTGAAAAACGAACCCCATTTTACGATTGCGCAGCGCGGCAAGACGGTTCTGGCTGAACCGCTGGACCTCTTCTCCGTCAAGCATATAGGTGCCGCCGGAGGGGATGTCGAGGCATCCGAGAATATTCATGAGGGTCGATTTGCCGGACCCGCTGGCGCCCATCACCGCGATAAAATCCCCTTTGACTATTGCACAATTTACGTTCTGCAGCGCATGGACCGTCGTATCGCCCATGGCGTAATTTTTGCACAGGTCGGTGAGGAATATCATCGGTTCCTGCGTCATATCAGAACCTTCGCGGCATGCCGGGTGCACCGCCGCCAAGGGGTGATTGTTGCGGAGACGTAGTTTTATTGTTCTGATTTATGAGTCCGACGATAACGAGCTGTCCTGCCTGCAGGTTACCCTGCAGGTAACCTTCAACCGCAACGTATCCTGCATTGCTCAATCCGGTTTTTACCGGCACCAATTTCGGGTTATTGTCTTCGAGAATGAATATCCTGGCGCGATCTCTTTTCCGGGCAGTAGTATCCTTTGCATTTGCGGAATCGGGCCGTCTCGTCATTCTGGCAGCCGAGTCATTGCTGCCAGCACGGCGGACTCCGGTTTTACCCTGGAACCCTGAAGGTGTGAACTTAAGCGCTGCCAGCGGGACCTTTAAAACATCATGCGCCTGCTGCACGGCAAGGGTGATGTTCGCGGTCATACCCGGCATGAGGACGAGATCGGGATTATCGACGTCGATCATGACCGTATAGCTGACCACGTTCTGCACCGTCGTGGGTTGAAGGCGCACCTGAGAAACCGTACCGGTAAAGGAACGGTCCGGATAGGCGTCGACCGTGAACCGGGCGTTCTGGCCGATTTTGACCTGTCCGATATCCGCCTCATCGATGCTCGCCTGTATTTGCATTTTCGACAGGTCGTCGGCAATAGTGAATAGTGTGGGCGTACTGAAACTCGCAGCAACGGTCTGCCCCACATCGACATTGCGGTTGACAACCACACCCGTGATGGGCGACCTGATAGTTGCGTATGCCAGGTTAATTTTTGCCCGGTCAAGCTGGGCCCGCGCCGAGCTGATTGCGGCCTTCGCCGCTTCGTAATCGGCGGCAGCCTGATCAAGATCGGCCTGCGCGGCAAGCCCTTTGTCAAACAGGTTCTTCGTCCGCTCAGCGTTGCGGCTGGTCAGCGTTTCCTGCGCTTGAGCTTTGTTAAGCGACGCGGCCGCGTCTTCGACCGCCGCTTGAAGAAAGGTGGGGTCGAGGAGCGCAATAAGTTGCCCTTTTTTCACACGAGAGTTGAAATCGACGAAAATACGGGAAATGGTTCCCGACACCTGCGTGCCCACCGCCACCAGGGAATGCGGGTTGACGGTTCCACTTGCCGTGATCTCGACATTCAAATCGCCCTTTTCCACGGCCGCGGTGCGCCATTGCGATGAGGACTGCTTGCTGCACAGGCACAGCAGCATAAAAACCACTGCAATTCCCGTGTACAGCACTGAAACGATAATCTTCCGTCTTCGCTTTGACATGTCGGTCTCAATATTCATGTAACGCTCCTATCGCCGAGAGAAGTTTCGCGTGCGCCACGCGATAATCGAACTGCGCCTGAACATGGCTGCTTCGTGCATCGGCAAGCGTCACTTCGGCGTCAGTTATTTCAATCGAGGTGGCTATACCGGTTCGATAGCGCTCCTGGGACATCCGTAAACTTTCGGCGGCCTGCGCAACAAGTACCGTGGTAGCGGAAATACGTTCACGGGCTTCGATTTCCTGAAGGACATTCTGCTGCACCTCCTGCGTAACGTTCAGCGTTGTTGCGTCAAGCGAGGCCATGGCCTGCTTCAGCGCTGCATCTGCCTGACGCACGCCGGCGTGAAGAGCGCCGCCCTGGAAAAGCGGTATTGAGAGCGCAGCCCCGATGTTCCAGCCGGGGTTGCTCCAATCCGGAGCAGGAAGGCTTGATGCGCTTCCATTCCGCCAGTCATATCCCGCCGAAGCATTTATCGACGGAAGATAGGCGGCACGTGCCGATCTGAGCTGGAGCCGGACTGCTTCAAGCCGTGATTTGGAAGCAAGCAATTCAGGGCGCTTCTGGAGTGCCTGAGTCAAGGCATCATTCATGGTTATAGAATCTTCAAAGCCACCCAGGCTGTCAGTAAGAACCAGCGGATCTTTGATCGGTATTCCTGCGGTTGTTTCCAATTGCACCCGGGCCAGTTTCAGCGTGTTCCGGGCATGAATCACATTCACCAGTGCATTCGCGACATCGACGTTGGCTTTAGTAACGGCAATCTGTGCCTGCTTTCCCACTTCAAAAAGCGTTTTGGCCTGATCATAATGTAATTGGGCTTGTTTGAGCGCGTCCTCGTTGACCGTCAGCAGCTGCTCAGACAAAAGAAAGTTGAAATAGGCGGTTCGTGCGTTCAGGACCGTTGTCTGAAGTGTGCTTTTCAGATCGTAATTAACCGCGTCCAAGGTTTTTCCCGAAGCCTTATACTGGAGCGGTGTTTTTCCAAAATCAAAAATGAGCGCCTGCGCGTCAATGCCGGCGGACGAGGTATTGCCTGCTGTGCGGTTAGTCACGGTCGCGGCGGCAGAGCCATTGTTTCCGGCCCTCGATAGTGCGGCGCTTGCCCCGATATGGGGCAAGAGTGATGACCGGCTTTTTTCTTTTACGGCAGAACTCGCCTGAACAGCGCCCGCCGCAATCTTGGGCTGGGGATTGTGCTCAAGCACCAGCTTTACATAACCATCAAGGCTCAGGGTATCGGCCGAAGCGATAAAGGCTGCTGCTGAGAGCCACCACATCAACGCGATTATATTTCTGTTTGTCATTTTTGATATACCTTTTCAATCAGTGCCTTTGCACTGTATCTTATCACCGATCCGGAACAGCGCGTAGATCACCGCTCCCGGTATCCCTGCAATCAGCAGTACCGGAATCCATAATCCGTTGAAGCGGCCGTTGCGCGCCTCCTGTTTAGATCTATTAGACAGTTAATCCGCCCTTTTTGTTACGGATCGGGAAAATGGATTTTTATTGAACCGAAGCCTGAGCCCGGGAGGCGGACTTGCTGCGGTTCCCCTTTTTAATGATTTTTCTGGTGATCGAGAAGCTGCTTGATGCGTGTACCCTGAAATCGCCGTACGCGCAGGAGGCCTTGACCCGTCCCGGTTTGTTGAAGGGAATGTCCGACAGAAATACCTGTATCCTGCCGTCGCGTCCGGTGATAAAGCAGGAGCGCCCCGGAGACGCTGAGCCGGCAGGACTGTACGTATCCATTGACAGACACGATAACTTGCCGCAGGTTGCGGCCATTTTTATTTCCTGATCGGGAATAGGTATCCCGGACTTGTCGCAGAGCGTTGCTTCGACCATGGCTTTGCCCGAAGCGTCGCCGGAATCTGGCATATAGGGCGTTGTCTTGATGAAAAGCGAACACGACGTAACATAGATACGCTCATCATCATTCTGCGCCCAAGAGCAGCCGACCAGGAACAACACGATTACTGCCACGATTTTTTTCATAGGTTAACCTTAATGGACGTTGGTTCAATTTAAAGCAAAACGGTTATTATTGCCATCATAATAGATAAAATTAGATTTTGCTCATTGAAATGCGACAGTATATCACTTGCGTATATTGAAATGCATGGCGGATAATATTTAGAAGTTAAGCAGTTTTTTTTGAATCTCGTAGGCCCCGGCAGTGAAGGAGAGTACATAAAACCCTTTTGACAGGGCAGTGAGATTAGCCGGGATCTGATAATAACCGGATGCCTGATATGAATTGCACAGCGTCGCTATAAATTTCCCCTGGATGTTGTAGAGTCTGATGGAAACTTGTGAAGGGACCGGTAGCGCATACGTGATTAATGACCTTGCATTCGGCATCCCATAGAAATTTAATGAATAGCTCTTCGGGAGAACCACTGCCGTAGAATTGACGGTAAACTTGAATATATCGCTGTAGCTTCCCCAGCCACTGGTATTGTGCGCTTTAACGCGCCACCAGTAAGATGTCCCGTTCGTAAATCCATTACAAACCGAGACAGTATCAGTAATTGATGAATCGCTGGAAATGATTAACGACATTAACGAGTCCGTTGCGATTTCCAGTGAGTATTTATTAATAAGCGGTAATCCTTTAAACCAGATAAAAACTGCACTATTAGCAGTTATAGTAGCGGTGTTGCTCGGAGAGACGAGGAGGGGCTTCTGCGGCAGCGACGGTGCAAACAGGGCCGTGAGAATAGCAATACCGTTAACAGCATACGTTGTCTTAGCTGTGGCAGGCGCCGCTGTATCGTAGGTTGCTGTTGCTGGCAATTCCTGTGCAAGCGAAGAATCCCATATTCGGTACGACAACGTATCGCCGACGATCATACCGTCAATGATCGTCGGCGTCCGGTCATTATCGCCCCATACCGTGATGGAACGGTTATGAACGCTGTCCCAAACCCTTGCGCCCACGCATAACCCGGCAGGAGTGAAAATCCCGATCTCGTCCCCGGTCGCCAGCGGAGTGCCGTTAATCGTGGGATTAATGGTGGTCTGGACAATCACCGTCATATTGTTGCCGGTATGTGAGGTAAACGTGAAGTGCGTCTGCGCACCCACACTGATCGCAGCAACAGAGAGAACGAAAACTGCTGAATTAAATCGGTTTATTTTGATAGCTGACACAGATGTCCCCTTTTTATCTGATTTTTATTAATTTCAGTTTCTTGTCAAAATTACAGGCTTTCATCTGGACAATATAGATGTTCGAGGCGAACCTCTCGGTATTGCCCTCTGCACCGTTCCACGCTATGCAGTAATGCCCCGCCTTATAGCTGCCTTTTGCAAGCCGGTGCACAAGGTTCCCTTTGATATTGTAAATATTGATTTCAACCGCATGCTCCGCAATCCCCTGTATCATGGGGACATCAAACGCTATCTTTACGCCTCCCTTGAAGGGGTTCGGATACGCTTTGGACAGCGCAAACGTGGTAATGAAAAATCCCTCAGGTACGGACAATGCGCCGATGAAAACACCGTCCGCGGCATCCCGCGGTTCAGCCCCTCTCTGGAAATCAAGCGGATATTCCTGCTTGCCGTTCCAGAGCTTGAAGGTTATTTTTTCCGAAGGTACGCACCCGTCCTTCTCTTTTGTCTGAGTATTATCACCCCACACGGCAAAGACGGTTAAACCGTGCATAACAGCCCCGGCGCCTACAAGATTCCCTTTACTGTCGAATGCTCCGATCTCGCTGCTGTCAGGAACAGTCAGTCCCTGTATGGTGATGCCTGACGCCACTATAGAAGCATTGTTGCCGGTATTCAGCTTGAATAAATAATGCTTTGGCACCGGCAGCCGTATCATCGCATGAGCGTCAGCACGCAGTTTTGCCGCTGGGCTTGAGCCGGGATAGGTAAGGACTGATGCTGATTTCATGAACACTTGGTATCCTTGGCCGACCTTCATGGTACCGATATCGTCGATAAATAAATCGGGGAAGTAGACTTCTCCGGAATTATTTTTAACAATTAAAATCTGCGAGGTAATACCTCCAAGGGCCGTCACTATAGACATGTCGGACTGCGGCAGATACCCGATCATACTCCAGTCAGATGGTAATGAAAGCGGTGTGACAGCCGTATTAATCGCCTCACCCTGTGTTCGTATAGTGTCGGAAGAGTCGGAATATACCTGATATCCTTTGCCTGTCTGAATAGTCCCGATATCATCTATACCGAGTGACGGGCAGTATACCTCTCCGTGATCGTTTTTCGCCAGTATAAAGCCCTTGAGCGGGCCGAGAATCGCATTGGTAGACACGTCCATCGGATAAATGTTCAGTGATATCATGTTCCAGCCGATATTGATCGGAATAAGAAGGCGTTTGAGCGTTGTGAAGTTCCACCCCGACGACCAACCGCTCCACTGAGCCAGGCCGTTTGCAGCTTTTACCCGCCAGGAGTAGGTTGTCCCATTCGCAAGCGGCGTTATGATGTTCATTGATGTCGACGCCAGTTGACTGTTAACAACCAGCGACGTAAAATCAGTGTTAAGCGACACCTGGAGGAAATAAACGGCTGCTCCCGCAGACGCATTCCACGTCAATGTGGGAGT
>CAISVC010000572.1 GCA_903888815.1 uncultured Fibrobacterota bacterium | reverse complement strand
TCTTCGGCCATCGCCGACGGCATGATCGCGCTGAACCAGCCGGGATCCGCTGCGACCAGAAGATAACCGGCGAACGCACCGACCAGCATCAGCGCAAGCGACGCCAGCGTCTCGGGCCGCACCTCGAGTTCCACGAGCTTTTCGAGCACCGCGTTGTTCTCAATTCCGCTCGCTTTTGCGAGCGCCTCCTTGGTCTCCATCGTTTTTTTCATTACCTTCTGTCTTTCAATCAATGCCTTGTCCCTCTGCAGAAAGAACGCGTCTTCCAGCCGCTTCCCGTCATACGCCAGGGGATCCAAATCGCCGTTTTTTATCATACGGTCACTGCTCCTTTATCTCCGGAGTAACTATTTTGACGGCACCCGGCTCGATGTGTATGAATCCTGCAGCAATGACAAACCATCTGGTTTCGTGTCCCTTGACAAGACGGACATTGCCGGGAACGAGCTGCGCGAGGAGCCGCGTGTGGCCGGGCAGGATGCCGAGTTCTCCTTCACGTCCTGGCGCAACGATGAACTCCGCGCTGTCGCGCAGGAAAACTCTCTCGGGCGTAACGATCTCGCACGGAATGGTTCTCATCAGGCTAGCTCCCGCGCCTTCTGCGCCACCTCTTCGATCGGGCCGGCCATGTAGAAGGCCTGTTCCGGAACGCTGTCATGTTTCCCTTCCACGATCTCCGTAAACCCCTTTATCGTGTCCTGCAGGGGCACATACGCACCCTTGATACCGGTAAAGGTCTCGGCGACCGAGAAGGGCTGCGAGAAGAATTTCTGTATTTTACGTGCGCGTGCCACGATAAGCTTGTCTTCGTCCGAAAGCTCCTCGACCCCGAGGATGGCGATGATGTCCTGCAGATCCTTGTAGCGCTGCAGAATGCTCTGCACCTCGCGCGCCACCGCATAATGTTCCTCGCCCACCACTACCTTGTCAAGCATTTTCGACGATGATTCCAGCGGATCCACCGCCGGATAGATGCCGATGTCCACGATCTTGCGCGACAGCACGATCGATGCGTCGAGATGGCCGAACGCGGTCGCCACGCCCGGGTCCGTGATATCGTCGGCCGGCACGTAGATGGCCTGCACGCTCGTGATGGAGCCGTTTTTGGTCGACACGATGCGTTCCTGCAGTTCGCCCATCTCGGTGCCGAGCGTCGGCTGGTAGCCGACCGCCGACGGCAGGCGCCCCAAAAGCGCCGAGACCTCGGCGCCGGCGAGCACATACCGGAAGATATTGTCCACAAAGAGCAGAACGTCTTGGTTCTCGGTATCGCGGAAATATTCGGCCTGCGTGAGTCCGGTGAGCGCCACGCGGAGCCGCGATCCCGGCGGCTCGTTCATCTGGCCGAAGACGAGCACGGTCTTGTCAATGACTTTCGATTGCGCCATGTCAAGGTACAGGTCGTTTCCTTCGCGAGTGCGCTCGCCCACGCCGGCAAAGACCGACACACCGCCGTGGTGCTTTGCCACGTTATGGATGAGCTCCATGATGATAACGGTCTTGCCCACGCCCGCGCCGCCGAAGAGGCCGATCTTGCCGCCTTTTTTAAACGGGGCAAGCAGGTCGATGACCTTGATGCCGGTCTCGAACATCTGCAGCCGCGTTTCCTGATCGAGGAACCCGGGCGGGTCGCGGTGGATAGGAAGCATGGTTTCGGCTCTGATGTCGCCCTTGTAGTCGATGGGCCGTCCCGCGTAATCCATGAGCCTCCCGAGGCACGCCTTGCCCACCGGCACCGAGATGGGCTTTCCGGTATCGACGACCGGAAGACCGCGGCTCAGTCCTTCGGGCGGACCGAGCACGATGGCGCGGGCCGTATTGCCGCCCATGTGCTGCATCACTTCGAGGATGACGGACGAGTGCTCTCCGCCGGTCCCCTTATCAACCGTGAGTGCGTTATAAATCAGAGGAATTTCGCTTTGCGGGAATTCCACGTCGACGACCTGACCGAAAATCTGGGTAATCTTTCCTATGGCCATTATTTTACCACCTCGTTGGTTGCTATGATTTCCGACAGCTCTCTTGTTATCACTGACTGACGGACCTTGTTCATTTCGAGCGTTATGGAATCAATAAGCGATCCGGCGTTGCGCGTCGCGTTGTCCATGGCGCGCATGCGCGCCGCAAGCTCCGCGGTGAACGAATCGCGCAGGATCCCATAAAGCTTTGCTTTTATATACATGGGTAAGAGCGCCTGCAGCACGGCCTCCTCTTCGGCCGGTTCGATCATGGTGCACCGGAACATGCTGTCACGGGGAAACGCTGATGCGTCGGCGGCTTCTACGGGCAGAAGCCTTGTCACGGTCAGCTGCTGCCTGATTATGGACTTGAAGTGGCTGTGTACCACCACATATCCGCTCAATCCTTCGTCAAAGTAAAGCCGCAAGGCCTCCTGACCGATCGTTTCTGCAGTGCTGAAGTCGAAACGGTTGAAGAATTGCTGGTAATTAATTTTTCGGGCGATTGCAGAGCTTTTATAATGCTCCGCTGCTTTATGGCCAATGGCGAAAAGCACTGCAACGCGCTCCCCGTTTTTTTTGCAGTAATTGTCAGCCTCGCGAAGAATGCTGTTGTTGAAATCGCCGCACAACCCCTTGTCCGCGGCTACGACCACGATCCCTTTCTTTCCTTCCTGCGCGGCGGCGTCGGAAGCCCCGGGCGTATGATAAAGCAAGGCGAGGCGACCGCGGGGTTTTCCGGCAAGCGAAAGAAAATCAAACAGCAGTTTCCCGAGTTCTGCCTCATAGAAACGGGCGTCATTCATCTGACGCGCCGCGCGGGAAAACCGGGCGCCTGCCACCATTTTCATCGCCTTGGTGATCTGCCGCGTCGACGAGATCCCTTTTATTTTCTTTCTCAGTTCAGCAAGCGAGGGCATTAAATCTCTTTCTTGTTAATCTTTGACCTCGCCCCACCACCCCGGCCCGACGGCCACCCCTCCTCCCCTCTCCTATCGGAGAGGGGAGGAGGGGAACGGGGAGAAGAGGTGAGGTCATCCTGAATCGTTATGCTTTCTTCCCCTTAAATTCCTTTATCGCCGCTTCGAGCCGCGCCTTGATGCCGTCGTCGATCTGACGCTTGCCCTTTATGTCCGCCAGTACTCCCGCATGCTTCTCGCTCAAGCAGGCGATGTACGATTTTTCCCACTGACGGATGCCGCTCACGGACACATCATCCACGAAGCCGTTTATTCCTGCGAAAACAATCGCGACCTGGGTCTCGACGGAGAGCGGCTGATACTGGTCCTGCTTCAAGAGTTCCATGATCCGTTCGCCCCGGGCCAGCTGCGCCTGTGAGTGGCTGTCGAGCTCGGACGCGAACTGTGCAAATGCCGCTAGTTCGCGGTACTGAGCAAGGTCCAGGCGCACGCGGCCTGCGACCTGGCGCATGGCCTTGATCTGGGCGTTGCCGCCGACCCGCGACACCGAAAGGCCGCTGTTGATGGCCGGTCGCTGGCCCGAGAAAAAGAGCCCGCGCTCCAGGAAAATCTGGCCGTCCGTGATCGAGATGACATTGGTCGGAATATACGCCGAAATATCGCCGGCCTGCGTTTCAATGATCGGCAGGGCAGTGAGCGATCCTGATCCGTTTTTTTCGGAGAGTTTGCACGCGCGCTCAAGCAGGCGCGAATGGAGGTAGAATACGTCGCCCGGATACGCCTCCCGGCCCGGCGGGCGGCGCAGAAGCAGTGAAAGCTGACGGTAGGCCTGCGCGTGGCGGGTCAGGTCGTCGTACACGACCAGCACGTCCTTTCCCTGCCACATGAACTCTTCGCCGATGGCGCACCCTGCATAGGGCGCAATGTACTGGAGCGGCGCCGGGTCGCTTGCGGTGCACGAAACGACAATCGTGTACTCGAGCGCGCCGTGGCGGGCGAAAATATCGACAATCTGCGCAACCGTGGACTGTTTCTGGCCGATCGCCACATAAATACAGACAGGACGCCTTGCCTCATTTTTCTGGTTAATGATCGTATCGACCACGATCGCGGTTTTTCCTATCTGGCGGTCGCCGATAATGAGCTCGCGCTGACCGCGGCCGATCGGAATCATTGAATCAATGGCTTTGATGCCGGTCTGCAGCGGCTCCTTGACCGGCTGGCGTTCCATGACGCCCGGCGCGATCACCTCGATCGGCCGGGTGGTTTTGGCCTTTATCTCGCCCTTGCCGTCAAGCGGTTCACCCAAGGGATTCACCACCCTGCCTAAAAGCGCGTCGCCGACGGGAACCGCCATCACGCGGCCGGTGCGGCTCACCTCGTCACCCTCTTTGATTTTTATGGCGTCGCCCAGAAGAATACAGCCGACGCTGTCGTTTTCCAGATTGAGCACCATGCCGAAGACCTCGTGCGGGAAACTCACCAGCTCGCCATAGACCACCTTGTCGAGGCCGTACACCCGCGCGATGCCGTCGCCGACCTGCATCACGTAACCAGTCTCGCGTAAATCAAGCTTTGTCTCGTAACTTTTCAGCGTTTCACGCAGAATTCCGGTGATTTGTGACGAATCAATTGCCATGCTCGCCGTCCTTTGAGCCTGTTAAAAATATTCAAACCGGCTCTTACGTTGAAGAAACCGCCATAAGCTTCCGACGGATATGTTCGAGTTCCGTCCTCATCGAATTATCAATTACCGTATCGCCTATCTTTATGCAAAAACCGGCCATAAGCGCCCCGTCCACCGCGAACTGCATTTTTACCTCGCCCGCACAATAGGCTTTCATCCGTTCAGTGAGCTTCTTCCGGAGGTTTTCCGGGAGCGCCGCCGCGCTCGTGACCAGCACCGAATGGATATGGAGCGCCTCATCCGATAGCCGTTCCATTTCATCCGCAATAGCGGTAAAAAGGAAGGTCATTCTCCGCTTAATGATGTCGCCCAGCACACGCCCCACCACGGGACTGAAACGCTGCGGTGCAGTTGACTCAAGGGAATGCAGCTTTTCGGAATCAGGAATGGCCGGATGGTTGAAAAAGGTTTTCACGTCTCCCGCCTGCTCCATCGAATCCCCGAGCCTGCGGAAATAGGACTGGATTGCCGCCCGCTCATCCGGGGCCAGCCGGTCGAGCACGCGCGCATATTCCCGGGCAAAAAGTTCAGCCTTCATGATTTTCATGACGGCCTCTGAGTTCCTTTCAGTCCGTTGAAGATGTCCTGGAACTTCCGGTCCTGTACCTGTTCCGGAAGCGGTTCATGCAGGGCCTTTTCGGCGATCGCCATGGAAAGCCCGACGATCTCGGACCGCATGTCGGCCATGAGCTGCCGGCGGTCGTGTTCGAGTTGTTCGTGCGCTTTTTTCCGCAGTTCAGTGGCCTCCGCATGGGCGGCCTGCACTATCTCGTCCTTGGCGCGGGAGGCGTCCTGCCGCGCGACCGCAATAAGTTCTGCCGATTTCTGCTCGATCTGCTCAAACTTCGCGCAGTATTCCGCTTCCAGTTTCGCGATCGTCTGCCGCGTGTTTTCCGCGTCCTCGAGCGTTTTTTTAATCTTCTCCTGACGTTCACTGATAAACTTCGCCAGTGGCTTCCACGACGCTTTCCACACAATGACAAGCGCGATCAGAAAGGTTATAACCTGCGATGCCATGATGTGCCAGTTGATTTCAGGCATGATATTCCTTCCAAACTATGGAGTGCCGCGCTCCTTAACCGATAAGTTTCGTAAACGGATTCGCAAAAAGGAGAATAATGGCTATAAAGAGCGCATACAGCACCTGTGCTTCGATTAGGGCAAAACCGATGAGCATATTGAGCTGTAATTTCGCCTGAAGTTCGGGCTGACGGGCCATGCCCTGCAGAGCGCTGGCGATAACGAGCCCCATGCCCACGCCGCAACCACCGGCAGCAAGGCCGACACCCAGTCCCGCCGCAAGCACTGTCGCTCCGAAAAAGGTGACTCCCTGCGGCAGTTTAGCCGCCTCCGAAGCAAACGCAATACCCACCGGCACCATCATCATCAAAGCACACAGTATCCGTTTATTCATAGACCTTTTCCTCCTTTTTATTTATTGGTGTTCCTGCATGTGTATGGCGCCCGCGATATAGGACATCGAAAGAACGACAAAGACAAGCGCCTGGATAAAACCGATGATTATTCCTAAAAGCAGTATGACGGGCCGCAATACCAGGGGAGCGACCGTCAATCCCTTTTCAGCCATATTCTGGCTTGTCATAAAACTCAACACCAGCATCGCCAGTATGGCAAGAAAGAGTTCCTTGGAGAATATGTTGCAGAAAAGACGGAGCCCCAGTGAAAACGGGCGAATGAAAATTGAGATGATTTCGGTAAGAGAAAGAAGCAGCGAAACCGGCAGCATATACCAAGGGAGTCTGGGGCCGACGAATTGTCTGAAATAGGCAAGACCGTTCTCCCGCAGTCCGCAATAGTTGAAATAGAGAAAGACCAGGATCGCCAGTCCGAAGGTCAACATGGGGTCGGCGGTCGGGGAATACAACCCCGGCACCAGACCGATCAAATTTGCGATGAGTAGAAAAAAGAAAAGCCCGATGAACAAAGGGTAGAATTGATGCGCCTTGGGACCGATGATTTCATCGGCGAGACCGCAAATATATTCAAAGAGCATTTCAAAAACCGCCTGTATTTTTCCCGGAACTTCTTTCCTGCCGCTGGCGACGATGATCG
>CAISVC010000571.1 GCA_903888815.1 uncultured Fibrobacterota bacterium | reverse complement strand
GACCTGTTGACAAGCCGGTCACGTTCGCCGTTTTTGACGTCGGAGAGGGGCTTGCGCAGGCCGTTGTGACGGACGGAAAAACGGTTCTTTTCGACATGGGGCTGCCGGAAGAATATCCGAAATGGAAAGCGCAGTTTGAAGGGCTCGGCAGGCCGTTCATCGAAGCGATAGCGATTTCGCATGATCATCTGGATCACTGGGGCGGCCTGCAGAGGCTCGATACCGGGTTTGCGTGGACCGGCCTCGTGCTGGCAAGTCAGTACGAAGACACCGCTTTCATCCGGAGCGCTGTTCCCCAATGGCGGGACCGGATCCGCTTCCGTACCGTTGTCGCCGGTGATACGCTTGCATCGCTTAACGGCGTGGAGCTGCGCTGCCTCTGGCCGCCGGACGCTTCGGGCGACTCCCTTTTCAGCAGTGACACTTTGAAAAACCGGTACGGCATGGTTTTTCTGATTAAAAACGGGTTGACCGGCGCGATTATCACTTCTGATGTCGACAGCATCGCCGAACGTGCGCTTTCGCTGCGCGAGGGAACCGGTCTGGCCTCGGAGGTCATGGTGGTGCCGCACCACGGCAGCGCCTGCTCGCTCGATCCGGTGTTCTACGGGTATGTCAGGCCGCGCACTGCAATCATTTCATGCGGCACCGGCAACCAGTACGGCCACCCTTCAATCCAGGTGCTGCTGTGGCTCAGCCAGATGGGAATCACCACGACGCAAACATCGCATGACGGCGGCATTATCATGGAAACCAACGGATATTGCTGGAACCGGTAGCCCGTCCGGATTGGCTGAATTTACTTGACATACGGCTTATTGCCATTTATTTTTTTACTGCAATTCCCGAAAGGCACAATGAAATCGATCGGTATCTGTTTCGGCGCAACCACCTTGCAGTGCGTGGAACTCTCCGCCAGGGGAAAAAAAGTTTCGGCAGACCGGACGGTCCGTATTCCCCACGAAGGCAATCCGCGCAGGGCTTTCCTGGAGTATCTGTCATCGGCTGGCGGGCTGCGCAGCATAGGCCGTATTGCGGTAACCGGCCGCGCATTCAGGAATTGTGTCGCACTTTCCTCTATTTCCGAGCCGGAAGCGGTCGAGTATGCCCTGCACGGTGTGTACGGCGATCACGATCTGCCTGACGCGGTGATCAGCTCCGGCGGCGAGACCCAGCTTGTGTATACCATCAATCGCAGCGGCGGCATCGGGGGTGCGCTTTCCGGAAACAAATGCGCTTCAGGTACCGGTGAATTTTTTCTCCAGCAGATCCGGAGGATGGGACTCTCGCTTGAACAGGCGGTTGCGCTGGCGCTTCAGGGAACTCCTCACCGCATCGCCGGACGGTGCAGCGTTTTCTGCAAGAGCGACTGCACCCACGCGCTGAACAAAGGCGAGTCGAAGGCGAACATTGCTGCGGGTCTCTGCCTTATGATGGCGGAAAAAATTCACGAATTGATCAAAGACCTGCCCTGCGAAAAGATCGCGCTTATCGGCGGCGGTTCGCTGAACAATGCCATGATAAACCATCTGAAGGAACGCTACCCGAAAATCGAAATTCCGAAGCATGCTTCATGTTTCGAGGCATACGGCGCGGCGCTTTGGGCGCTTGACAACGCCTGCCTGCCGCTGCCGGAAGAGCTTGGGAAAGCCGTGCGGGACCGGCCTGATTCCTTCAGCCGCCACCCGCCGCTCAAAGAAGCGCTTGCATTGGTTGATTTCAAGACAGCGAGCCGCGATACTCCCCGCAACAACGATGAGTGCATTCTCGGGCTCGATGTCGGTTCCACCACCACCAAAGCGGTGCTCATGCGGAAAAGCGATACAAAGGTGGTAGCCTCGATCTACCTGCGCACGAACGGCGATCCGGTCCGCGCGTCGCGCGACTGTTACAAGGAGCTTCGTTCACAGATTGACAATATAAAAATCTCGATCACAGGGCTCGGCGTGACCGGATCAGGCAGGCAGATCGCGGCGCTGCACGGCCTCACTGAAAATGTAATCAACGAGATCATCGCGCATGCGACCGCCGCCGCCTATTTTGACCCGGACGTCGATACGATTTTCGAAATAGGCGGCCAGGATGCGAAGTATACCTATCTTACCGGCGGTGTTGCGTCGGACTATGCGATGAACGAGGCGTGCAGCGCAGGGACCGGCTCGTTTCTTGAAGAGTCGGCAAAAGAGTCGCTGAATGTGGCGACCGAAGCGATCGCGGACCAGGCGGTCCGGGGCGAAAATCCGCCTAATTTTACCGACCAGTGCGCCGCGTTCATATCCAGCGACATTAAAACGGCCGGTCAGGAAAACATCGGCAAAGAAAATATTCTTGCCGGACTCGTGTATTCGGTCTGCCTGAACTATCTCAATAGGGTGAAGGGTTCGCGGCCGGTCGGCCGCAAGGTATTCATGCAGGGCGGCGTCTGCTACAACAGGGCAGTACCGCTCGCCATGGCCTCGCTCATGAAAACGCCGATCATCGTGCCCCCGGAGCCCGGGCTCATGGGCGCGTTCGGCGTTGCGTTGGAGGTTGCGAACCGGATCGATCGCGGACTCACCCGGCCGGAGCGTTTCGATCTTGACGAACTTACCGAACGCGACGCAATCCGGGAAGGCAGTTTCGTCTGCGGCGGGGGCAGGGAAAAGTGCGACCGGAAGTGCGAGATCCTGCGCATCCGTATTGCCGGCAGGGTGTATCCGTTCGGCGGCGTGTGCAACAAATATTACAACCTGCGGCTGCACCGCGAGGTGAATACCGCTGAATTCGACCTTGTGGCGCTGCGTCAGCGGCTTATGTTTGAGGAGTACGGTGTTCCCGCCGGCGGCCGGCATCCGGCGGCAGACAACCCTGATAAACCCACCCGGACCGTCGGACTCATGCAATCGTTACTCACCCACTCGCTCTATCCGCTCTACTCGAACTTTTTTCACGAAGTGGGTTTTTCAGTCGTGCTGCCGGATGCGATCGACCCTGACGGCGTCGCGCGCATCGAATCCGCCTTCTGCCTGCCCGCCGAGATCACGCACGGCAGTTTCTATAATTTACTTTCGAAAAAGCCCGACTATATCTTCCTGCCGCAGGTGTCGCAGCTGCCGGTGCCGAACGTGCCGACCTGGAGCAGGACCTGCGTATTTGTCCAGGGCGAACCCTACTATCTGCGCACCACGTTCAGAAGCGAGATCGAGCGGTCCGCGGCCGTGCTGCTTTCGCCCGTACTCAGAATGGACGCTTCATACGAAGCCGCCGAAGAGGCGATCGTAACCATGGCCGGCACCATGGGGATACCCGAGGGCGCATCGCGTGATTCCTGGCGGAAAGCATGCGAACGGCAGAGGGCGTTTGAGCTGGAGCTGGTGCATCAGGGAGAAAAAGTGATGGACTGGCTCAAAGCCAATCCGGAGAAATTCGGCATCGTGATTTTCGGCAGGCCGTACAGCGCGTTTTCTGAAGACGCCAGCAAGGGGATCCCGCACAAAACGGCATCGCGCGGCTATCCGGTCATTCCGTTCGACATGCTGCCCGCGGCGGATATCGCGGTGGACGAGAAGATGTTCTGGGCAATGGGCCAGAAGATCATGAAGGCGGCGGCTGTCGTTAAAAGCCGGCCCGATCTTTTCGGTTTCTACGTCACCAATTTTTCCTGCGGCCCGGACTCCTTCCTGCTCGGTTATTTCCGCCGGCTCATGGGCGCAAAACCGTCGCTGACGATTGAGGTCGACCAGCACACGGCTGATGCCGGGATTGACACCCGCGTTGAAGCGGCGCTTGACATAATGACAAGCTACCGCCTGATCGCTGCCGGTTTGCCGCCGGAACCGGACACGTTCCGGCCGGCCGGGATTGTCTACGATAAAGAGATACAGGTCATATCGTCGGGCGGCAGGCCTTACCGGCTTACCGACCCGGCAGTTGAAATCGTTTTTCCCAACATGGGACGGTACAGTGCTGAGGCCGTGGCCGCTGTATTCCGGGGCAGGGGTTTCCGCGCCCGTGCGCTCCCCATCGCCGGCAAGGACGAGCTGCTCGAAGGCCGCAGGAATGCTACCTGTAAAGAGTGCCTGCCCTACCTTGTCACGAGCGGATCGTTCATGAGATATCTGAAACAGCGGAAGGAAAAAGATGCGGTCACGCTGCTGTTCATGGCCATAGGCGCATACGCGTTCGTGCGGACAGGCTCGCGTTCCAGCCTGATCGCCGCGGGCATCTCGTCGCTGGCCGCGGTCCCCCTGTTC
>CAISVC010000570.1 GCA_903888815.1 uncultured Fibrobacterota bacterium | reverse complement strand
GTACCGCTGTACGGTGGTATCGGATTTCAGGCGGAAACGATAGGAAAACCCCTCCTGCGGAATATTTTCAAATTTTGGGTCGGTTGGAGTGATCGAGGATTCGAAAGCGTCATTACCTGAAAAAACGGGACGCATATCGTTCCATCCGCGGACAAAAGGCAACTCTTCCTTTGCGATCTCGTCATAATAGGAATCGTTTTTCCGGCGGGCGTCTTCGAGAAATAAGGAATCGGCTCCAATGAAAAATATTTCCTTGTAAACAGAGTCCGGATTCTGGCCGAATTTGGACGGGTTGCTGTTGAGATACTGTTTCAGGTCATTGGTATATTGCTGAAAGCTGGCAGGATTGTAGTGCTGGTCGGCATAGGTATGAGCCTGATTCTTGAGGTTCTTGGCTTTGGAGGAAAGGAGAAAGCCGGTGCTTATAAGTGCGACTTCGATGACACCGAATGCGGCTGCCCAAACGTTTGACTTGGCATACACCTGGCCGGAACCGGGCACCACAAGCGACATAAGCATGGCGATCTTGGGGTTACGGTATTCTTTAAGGTTTCTGGCGAAATTTATTGAACGCACATTTTCGATAACCACAGGGGCGGGTGGCACAGCCGTCGCTGCAGCAGGAGCGCCCGGTTCGGAAGATTGCTGACGCTGCGCCGTTGTGTCGGCACTACCGGCGGAAGCCGGGGAAACCGAAAGCTCTCTCTGCCGGCCTGGCGCTGCATTGGCGGAATCGGGAACGGTGGTGACGGCTTTTGCAGCAGGGGCCGTTGCTTTTGTCTTGACCGTTTTTTCTTTGCTGAGAAGGTCTTCTTCGCCGCCCTCAAGGATCAATTCCTCATCGGTGACTTTTTTCGCCGTGTCTTTTACCCGGCTCGGTGACTGCGGTTTTGAAGGCTGGCCCGCTCCTGCGGTTTCAGCCGCGGCCGGACTTTTCGTTCCGTTATCGGCAGTAACCTTTGCCGCAGGGGCAGGCACGGGTGCGGAAGCTTTTTTATTTTCTGCCGGCAGGATGGATTTGTTGTTATCGTCAAGAATCAGGTCCTCATCGGTGTTTTTTATCTGCGACATGATATTTTTCGCAGTTGCAGCCGAAGAATCCTGCCGCACTGCAGGCGCAACCTGAGTATTTTGAGCGAGAAGCCCGCCGGCAAGAAAAAATACCGTGAGAAAAATGAGTTGCAGAGGTTTCATGCTGAATATGCCAGAAAGATTAATTGATTTTACCTATGTATTCAAACGTTTCAACCATTTCAGATACCCAGGACATTTTTCATGGAATAATATCCCGGTCCCTGGACGGCGAGCCATTTGGCGGCAGCTACTGCCCCGCGGGCTAAAGGGGTACGGGTGTGCGCACTATGCCGCAACTCAATCCGTTCGCCGATACCGGCAAAAAGAACCGTATGATCGCCGACAATATCGCCTCCGCGTACGGCATGCATTCCCACCTCATTTTTAGGCCGATCAATGGCCGTGTTACCCGACCGCCCGTTGCGTATCGCCTTTTCGTAGGGGAGGCCGTACACCGCAGCAACTATTTCACCCAGGCGCCGTGCGGTGCCGCTCGGCGCATCTTTCTTAAAACGGTGGTGTGCTTCGATAATTTCAATATCAAAGTCGTTTTTCAGCCGGGAACTTGCCAGTTCCGTAAGGGCAAAGAGCAGGTTTACCCCCAGGCTCATATTGGGGCTTACAAGAACCGGTATACGCTCAGCCGCTTTTTCAGCGGCAGCAAGATTTTTATCGGAAAGACCGGTAGTCCCGATCACCAGCCGCATTTTTCTGCTTTGCGCCAGTTCAAGGAGCTTGCCGGTCGATTGCGGAGAAGAGAAATCGATGATAACCGTTTTTTCGCAATCTATGCCGCTCCAGGAATCGGCCACCTTCAGTCCGCATGTTCCTTTACCAATGCAAATACCGTAATCTTCGCCCCGCCGCGGATGACCCGGCCGCTCGACGGCGGCATGAAGTTCGACGTTCGCGTCGTCAAGCACGACCGCGCCGATTTCGATCCCCATTTTTCCGAGAGCGCCGTTTATGACTATCGGGAGTGGCACCGCCGTTTCCTTCTCTATCGGATGGAAAACCCGTACCTTTGTAATACGGCAATAAGTTCCGCTTTATTGCGCTCGCTCATGGGCACGAGCGGCAGCCGGAAAGGGCCGGCATTCATGCCGAGCAGGTTCATGGCGGTTTTCACCGGGATCGGGTTGGTTTCGATGAACATCGCCTGCGAAAGGGGCAGGAGCGTCTCATGGAGCGCAAGCGCTTCCTGCGGGTTGTTTGCAAAAAAAGCATTGATCATCGCAATGGGTTTCTCCGGAGCGATATTGGCGACCACGGAAATGACGCCTTTCCCGCCGCAGCCCATAATAGGGAACGTGAGCGGGTCGTCGCCCGAAAGGATCGTGAGACGTTCCCCGCACCGCCGGTGAATCTCCGAGATCTGCAGTATATTGCCGCACGCCTCCTTGACCGCTACGATATTTCTGAACTCGCACAGCCGTTCAAGGGTTTCGGGCTGGATATTCACCCCGGTGCGGGACGGCACGTTGTACACCACGATAGGAATATCCACCTGGGTCGCGATCGCTTTGAAGTGCTGGTAAAGCCCTTCCTTGGTGGGGCGGTTGTAATACGGGGTAATGCAGAGAATCGCATCGGCGCCCCTTTCGCGGGCGTGCCTGGCAGCGGCAAGCGATTCCGCCGTATTGTTGGAGCCGGCACCGGCAATGACCTGTATTCTGCCCTTCGCCTGTTCGAGCGCGACATCAACCACATGGTTGTGTTCTTCCCAGGAAAGCGTCGCCGATTCACCGGTCGTACCGCAGGGTACGATCCCGCTGACTCCTTTACCAATAAGAAACTCTATGTGTGATCGCAGCGCATTTTCGTTGACCGTTCCATTTTCGCTGAACGGGGTGACGATTGCCGTATAACATCCGCGCAGGATCATGATGCTGTTTTCCTCTCTAGAGCAGCTATTTCTGTTCTTCCTTCACCACCCAGACTTTGAGCTTGGCCGCGACATCCTTATGCAGCACGATAGTGACGGTATACACTCCCAGCTGTTTGATCGGCTCTTCAAGCTCTATATTGTTTTTATCAATTGCAAACCCCTCTTTTTGAAGAAAATCGGCGATCTCCTGGGCCGTGACCGAGCCGAATATCCGGTCCTCTTCTCCCACCTTGACCGGAATGGTGCACGGTATCTGCTCGATTTTCCTGGCGCGCTGGCGTGCCTCTTTGAGCTTCTTTTCCTCGCCGAGCTCGGCGATCCGTTTAGCCTCAGCGACCTTTTTCTTGTTCCCTTCGGTCGCCGGCACCGCAACGCCTGCAGGGATGAGAAAATTGCGGGCATAGCCGTCTTTTACCGTTAAAACATCCATTGCCTTGCCCAGGTCCTGAAAGTCTTTTATCAGAACAATTTCCATAGCATTCACTCCCTCCGATTATCTGATATTTTCGGAAACAAAAGCTACCATTCCAAGATGGCGGGCGCGTTTTATCGCTTTTGCCAGCCTCCGCTGATTTTTAGCCGTTACTCCGGAAAGCCGTCTCGGCACTATTTTGCCGCGTTCCGTAATATAACGGGAAATTATCTTGATGTCTTTGTAATCAGGTTCAATGCCGTTCAATTCGAACCAGCATACTTTTTTCGCCCGCTTTCTGCCCATTCCCCTGCGGTCGCCTTCGCGATCATCATCTCTTTCCCTTCTCGCTGAAAATCTTCTTTCTGTCATTGCCATTGTACGAACTCCTTTGATTGAAACCTGTTGCTGTTAAGGACGGTTGTCCGGTAAGAGGAGGTTACTTGGTTTGTTCCGCCGCAGGCGCCGCTTCCGTTGCCGTTGCCGCCTTTGCCGCCGCCGTGGCTTCTTCAATCGCTTTTTCTCTCCGCGCGAAAAATGCGGCGCGCGCAGCGTCATTTTTCAGATTGCGGACGACGGTCAGGTAACGGAGCACACACTCGTTGAGCTTGAGCTGGCGCTCGAGGCTGCCGATGACATCACCCTCGCCTTCATAGAGGAACAGGCAGTAGTAACCGAGTTTTTTCTTTTTGATCGGATAGCCGAGTCCGCGTTTTCCCCAGACATCGACTTTCTCGAAGGAAGCGTTCAGTTTCAGAAACTCTTCGATCTGCGCCTGCTCTTTGTGCAGGACATCGTCGGACTGCGTTCCGTCAAAAACAATCACTGTCTCGTAGGGTCGTTTCACTACGTCACCTCCTGTGGTCGCTTATATCGGCCCTGATCCCTTGCAGGTCGGGTCAGAGCAGGATTATATATGAAAGGTCCTGCAAAAAGAAAAT
>CAISVC010000569.1 GCA_903888815.1 uncultured Fibrobacterota bacterium | reverse complement strand
TCATCCAGGAAATGTACTCCACAATCAGAAAGCTCAACGGCAATATTACCATTCTGACGCAGAATTTACAAACGATCATCGAATCGCCGATTGCCGGAAGCATACTCATCAACACTTCCTACTACTATCTCATGGGCTCAAACCATGTGCACAGGCCGGAAGACAACCCGCCGCTGGTGCCCCTCTACAAAATCGAAGCGAAGGGAAAGGTCGATAAAGCGCTGAGCGAATATGACGTTGAACAAATTTTATCGCAGACCCCGAAGCGGGACTTTTACGTGCTTACGCCGTTTTTCTGCGGACAGTTGAGGTTCTATCCGACGAAAGAATTTATCATGCTATCCACAACGCACCCCGCGCATAAGCAGATACTTGAGAAGTACAAGAAACAGCTCGGGGTGGATTATGTCACGCCGGAAGTCATAGAGGCGGCCAAGCATGAATTTTAAAGGAGTAATGCTGCCGGCAATTTTCTTTGCGCTCACCCAGGCGCAGACCGCCCAATTGCCTGAAATAACTTCAGCAAATTACTCCTCTTTAAAAAGTGAGTACGCGGTTTCCGACAAAGGTTTTTGTAGACTCTATACGCCCTCAAGGGACGCGGTAATTTGCCAGTTGCCGGTCGGTGCCGTTACGAATGGCGACAAGGGAAATCTCTTATTGAAATTCCCGGCGATAAACAGCGCCATGCCTGCGATTAAAATTGCGACACCCGCCGTTGATTTGGCGGGTCCTACGATCATCCTTTTAGAGCCATATTTAGTTCCCGTAGCTTTAAGCGGTTTCTGGGCGACCAATTTATTCAGCGTTGGAAATGCAATCGGGGCGAATGTCCTATTCAACCAGGTCAGCGCGAGCGAAAAGGCGTATATCCCGATAGATGCGGCTGACGACTATACGGGAATTTTAGCAAAGGCCTCGACAAGTACCGGGGTCCAGTACGGAGGGGCGTTTCTTTTTTATGATGCAAGCGTGTTGCCCGGCCGATACTCATTGTCAGGGAAAACGGCGGCGCAATATACCGCACAGATGAAAGGAAGCTATTGTTACGGGACCAATTTGCTCAATATATGGAAAAAGTTTCTTGCCGAGGAAAAATTTGCCTATGCGGGAAGCCCCTTTTTTATAAAGCTTAACAATGGCGATATATACCCGGCAATAATCCATATATACGGAACGGAGCAGAAGCAGTATGCAATGTACGGAGTATGGACTAATGAGAATATCGCGCAGCAATACGGGTACCACACGGGCGACCGGATATACATGACGGCAAAGAAATTGCTGCCGGGGCTGGCGGGATCGACCTGCGCGTGCGCTGCTGCGACGGACATGGGAATAGGGCAGGGTATCAGGTATGGAGAAAAAACATACCATTACGACGAGATAATAAATAATAAGGCGCTTTTGAAAGACCTTGCATACGCCCCGGAGCCGGTTAATTCGGCGATGGCGAACAAAGTGTACGACCAGGCGGGAGTAGCGAGGACCATAAGCGGAACAGAGATACCCAATGCTCCCGATAACCAGAATAACGACAACGGAATGGGGGTGGAAGATTGCCCTGACAAGGATTGGTATTGGGGGCTGTTTTGTGCCTGCGCGACAAAAAAGGTGAACCCTACCGCGAAAACAGTTGAACCGTCCAACTTTAATGACTACCGGGATTATGCTGATATCAAAATGAGCACCCAACAGTATGATCCGACAATTTACGGTACCGACCAGAGCGTTTCACCTTTGAATGTATCACCGGATAATCCTCCCGTAAATCCGTACCTTTTCAACAAGGAGTGCGTGCTTCTCAATTACAAGCAGGTGCAGTATTTCGACCCCTTTGCTCCTGATGCGGTTTTCAAGATTTACAGAAGATACTGGCAGATTGAACTGCTGGTAT
>CAISVC010000568.1 GCA_903888815.1 uncultured Fibrobacterota bacterium | reverse complement strand
GTCTTTGCATCCTCTATGACGATTCTGGCGCGCGGGTCCTCGTATGCCCTTTTGTTGAAGGGCAGAAAACCGCGCGCAAGGTTGACTATCTCAGGTTCGATCTCCACGATTTCGAGACTCGTGAGCATCGGATCGCAGAGCAGATGGTGGGCGGTCCGTCCGCTTCCGAAGCCGATGACTGCGGCAGCATAAGGCCTGTTGAAAACGGCCATCGGATAAAAGGCGAGCGCCGCCTGGGTGGGTTCGTCCGAGGTCATAGCTACCTTGTTTCCCTGTATTGTCAGGCTCGCGTCCGGTTTGCCGTTTGTCTTGATTACTCTGGTGGTTTTTTCCTGCAGTTCGAACATGATGGTCGCCGTACGGCCGTCTTTAACGACGGCGGCCCTGTCCGGCGCCGCATTTTTCGAACGGGCCGGGACATAATACCGGAATACGCCGGAATTCAGCAGCACCGAATCGAAACGCAGCATAAAGAGCGGAAGCGCCGCGATGCCTGTTGCAGCGGCAGCCAATGCAAAGGTGCGCCTGCCGGAACTGCACCGGTAAAGAATGACGAGGCCGAGCGCGATATCGATAAGCGCTCCGGCCCCGAGCGTGTATTTGAGCTGCAGCGCAGGCAGAATGACTATTCCTCCCAGAAATGCCCCAGCTATCGAGCCTATGGTGTTCCAGCCGTAGACCGATCCGGTGAACGTTTCATCGCCGGTCCGGCTGAAAAGCCAGTACGTGATAAGCGGCAGCGTCATGCCGGCGAAAAAGGTCGTCGGCCCCATGAGCAGCAGGCACAGAAGATATTTGACTGCCGAGACAACGCACCAGGACAGCTCGGTGCGGAGGAAAACCAGATGGAACGAATTGAAGATCTGGAAAAATGGTTTGTAAAGGTATATGCTGCATAACGCGAAAGCGCCCATGAGCATCTGAACAATACCCAGTGCAAACGGCACCTTCGGGCCGTTACGGAGAATTTTTTTCGAATAGAGCCCGCCGAAAGCAAGGCCGAGAATGAATGCGGAAATCATTATATCGAACGAGTGGGTGGCCGAACCGAGCAGGAGGCTGACCAGCCGTATCCAGCCGATTTCGTAGAGAAATGAGGAAAATCCCGTCAGGGCGCTTAATGCCAGCCAGGCGGCAATGGCTGATTTTACCGGAGCGGCCGAGGGCAGCATAGTGACGTCGGGCTTTGCGGCAGCCGGCATTGCTGTAACGCGGGCGATGAGGTAAAAACCGACAGCAAGCAGTATGTTTGCCATACCAGAGATTTTCAGCGTGCCGTTGGTCCCGAAATGAGCGATGGCGAAATACGAGGTGCATATGATGCCGGCCGCGGCGCCGATCGAGTTGAAAAAGTAAAGAAACGAAAGCGTTTTTTTACCGCCGTCGTTTTGGTAACGCATGAGCGCAACAGCCAGAGCGGGAAAGGTCATTCCGAGCAGGATGGCTCCGGGACCGGTAATGCCTGCGGCAAGGATGATTTTAGCGGACAGATTTACCATGAAACCCGCGTGCTGGAAAAAAGATATATGGTAAAAAAGCCCGGTAGCGGCGAGATAGCCATTGTGGTAGAACGTGGCGCATATTCCGACCAGCAGTTCAACAGCCGCATAGAGAAAAAATGGATTCCGGAACTTTGTGCATATTTTTCCCCCGATGAAGCTTCCGATGCCGAGGCCGCCCATGTAGATGACCAGGGTCAGTATCTGTCCGTATGCCGAATGGCCGAGGAGCAATTTCAAATACCGCGCCCACAGGCATTCATACGTCAATCCGATGAATCCGGAAACGGTAAACAGCGCATAGATGATTTTGATCAGCACAGAAGTCTCCCGAAATTTGTATCATGAAGACAGCCGGGGCGATTTTCTCACCCTTGCACCTGCCTTCATCAATAAACCATTTTCAATGGCTGGTATACATTGTATAATAGTATTCTGCTGCAGAAAAGTTAATTGTGTTAAATATAAAACAGCCTGATTATTTTACGGTGAACCACCGGCGTTGAAATACATTCTCCGTGACCTCTGCATATCAAAGGAGCGTTTTCTATGAAGTATCTGCCCGTTATCCGACGTTGTGCGCCTGCCGTGTTTTTTTTATGCGTTTTTTCAATGCCGGTGACTGCGGATCCGGCGCTGGATAAACTTGTTGCAGATGGAAAGTATAAGGAAGCGATCGATTATGCCGATGAAAAGCTGCCTGCCGCGCAGCGTGAGGCGGGCAGGCTGAACCGGCTGGACTGGTGATGGCGGGACCGCCTTGGCGGAGTCCGCGGCGACGGCCGGCGCGCCCGCCCCAGCGCCGGGTAGCTC
>CAISVC010000567.1 GCA_903888815.1 uncultured Fibrobacterota bacterium | reverse complement strand
TGCCGGAGCGGTGTTGCAGGCAAAGCATGTTGCCATAACTGTATACGCAGTCCGTAAAAAAATATGAAGAAGAAAATAATCATTCCCATCATTGGACTGGTTGTGTTGACCGGCGTTCTTGGCGGAATTAAAGGCCTTCAGATAAGCCGCATGATCGCGCAAAAAAAACAGCCCCTGCCTGAGACGGTGACTACCGTTGTGGCGCATACGGAAAACTGGGAGTCTGTGCTCACCTCCGTGGCATCGCTGGTTGCGGTTCAGGGGGTGATGGTATCCGCGGAAATGACCGGTAAGGTCGTCCAGATCGCATTCGAGCCGGGCACGATGGTGCAGGCCGGGGATCTCCTGGTGCAGCAGGACATAGCTGCAGAGACGGCGCAGCTCCGCTCGGCAGAGGCCACGGTGGCGCTGACGAAAATAACGCTGGAGCGCGCGCGGAAACTTTTCACGCAGAAGACCTCTTCTCAGTCCGAATATGATAATGCTGATGCGCAGTATAAGCAGGCGATTGCTCAGGCCGACAACATGCGGGCGTTAATCGCGAAAAAAACCATCAGGGCTCCTTTTACCGGTGCTCTTGGCATCCGTCTGGTCAATCTGGGCCAGATTCTAAGCTCCGGTAATGCGATCGTTTCGCTCCAGGCCCTCGATCCGATTTTTGTAAATTTTTCCCTGCCGCAGCAACAGCTTGCGCGGATCAGGACCGGCCTTACCGTGCGGGTGAAAACAGATGCGCTTCCCGATCAGGATATTGAGGGGACGATCACCGCGATCAACCCCCAGGTCGAAACCGCCACGCGCAACATCATGGTGCAGGTGACGGTAAAAAATACCCGGCACCGCCTTCGCCCCGGCATGTTCGTCAGCGTGACCGTGGTGCTGCCGGAGCAGAATACCGTGCTTGCCATACCGGCCACGGCAGTGCTTAATGCTCCGTACAGCGACTCGGTGTTTATCGTGGAGGATGATAAAAACGACAAAAACAGCCCGCCGGCCAGGGTCGTGCGCCAGCAGTTTGTGCGGCTCGGGATGCGGCGCGGAGATTTTGCTGCCGTCATCGCCGGGCTGAAGGAAGGCGAGACCGTCGTGAGTACCGGCGTATTTAAGCTGCGCAACGGACAGGCAGTCGCTGTTGATAATACTTTGGCTCCTGAATTCAAAATTGCGCCCACACCCAAAGACACCTGATCGGGATGATGTGACGCCACGGCTCTAAACTCTGTCATTATTCTTGCTGACTATGAACTTTACCGACCTTTTTATCCGCCGCCCGGTTCTCGCGCTGGTTATCAATCTCGTCATCATCATTGCGGGGTTGCAGGCGATCCGCTCGGTCATCGTCCGCCAGTTTCCGCGCAGCGAAAATTCGGCAGTCACCGTCAGGACCGTTTATGTCGGTGCCAGCGCTGATCTGGTGCGCGGCTTCATTACCACGCCGCTGGAGCGTGCCATCGCGGCAGCCGACGGCATTGAATACATCCAGTCTAAAAGCGCTCAGGGCTTCTCGAGCATCAGCGTCAGGCTGAAGCTCAACTACGATCCGCTCAAGGCGCTCGCGGAAATCAG
>CAISVC010000566.1 GCA_903888815.1 uncultured Fibrobacterota bacterium | reverse complement strand
CTCTCCCTTCGATATCGTTATTGAAGCGTCCGGCAAGCCTTCGGGGTTCGAACTCGCTCTCGCATGCGTCAAACCGCGCGGAACGATCGTTTGTAAGAGCACCTATGCGGGCGGTTTTCAGTTCAATCCGTCACCGGTGGTCGTCAACGAAATAACGCTTCTCGGCTCACGCTGCGGCAGGTTCAGCGAAGCAATCCGCTTCCTCAGGAAATACAGGACGGATCTCTCCTCCATGATCAGCGCCCGTTATCCGTTTTCTCAAGCTCTCGAGGCTTTTGAAAAAGCAAAGGGAAAGGAAACACTGAAAGTAGTTTTAGAGATGGAGTGATGTAATTGCGGATTGCGGACAATCTACAATTTCTTCACCGCCACCCATCGCATTCCTGCGGCAGTTGCCAGTAATTTCTTCACCGCATTCTGCGATGCTGGTGATGCAGCGACAGAGAACTTTCCGGTCATGACACCCCTAACATCGAATACACGAAGCTCGTACTGCTGACCGCTCTTCAAACCTGCGAAAAGAGCTGAAACGCTGTTGCCGCTGAAAACCGGAAACACGCCCTTCGATGCCGCCGCGTTTCGAGACAATTCAGAAACTTCAATAGTATGCACCGCAGGGCTTTTATGCTGCAGGAAAAGCCATTGCGCAAGAAGCGGGTCGTTATATGTTTTAGTCCAGATGTCGTGGGCACCGTCGGTATACTCGCCGTAGAGGGTTTTCGCGCCCGCATTAATGGCAGACGACAGTGCTGCGCGGGTAATGGTGGAACCTGCGAAATAGTTCGTGTACTGGGCGGTGTAGCTGGTTACGGAAACGCCGAGATTCCGGAACAAAGCAATCATGCTTCTGGTCGCACTGGGCGGAACCGTCGCGTCCACTGCTCCGTGAAATGTCCAGACAGCAATATTCCTGATTATGGATGCAGTGCTTGTATCGCACCCGCCTGACATCGGAATCGCGGCCGCAAAGACAGCGGGATGGCGCGACATCAGATCCCACGTTCCGTATCCTCCCATGGAAAGACCCGTGACGTACAGGCGGTTCGTATCGATGGGAAACTCCCGTTTGAGCGAGTCAAGCAGATCAAGCGTGATGGTAAGCGGAGTGCTCTGGGCAATGCTCTGCGTGCTGTAATACACATTGGTCCATGCAGCGACATTCACCCATTTACTCGGGTCGGCCGGACATTGCGGTGAAACGACGAAGCAGTTCTGCTTTGCCTGTGTGCTGTCTTCTGCCCAGATTTCGGCGACACGATGGGTTGAGATCTGGACCCAGTTGTCGGTCCCGCGCTCGCCTGCGCCGTGAAGTGTCAGAATAAGCGGGTACTTTGCAAGATGGTCATACTTGTACGGGTAATACAGCCGGTACTGCACCGTTCCCTGCACCGTGGTATGGCTGCGGCCCACAAACCGGGACGATATCGGTGCGCCGACAATGCACCGGTAGATCACGCCGGCGATTGTATCGGCACCGGCCGCGTTCGGATGAACGCCGTCAGAAAAATAACTTTGGAAGGACTTTAAGGGGGTATTCGCATCAATGATCCACAATCCGCGCTTTGCCCCGATATCTTTTATGATCGGAATCATTTTCTGAAGGATGCTGTCCCTGATACCCATGGTATTGGGAAAAATCGGTACCGGCAGCACGAGGAATATTTTAGGTTTTGTTGCAAGCGTGTTAAGGGTATCGATCATGGCCTCGTAATCCTGCCGGAATTCTGTGCCATGTGTATCCCAGTTCTGCGGTTTTGTGTCGTTGGTTCCCAGCTTGATGGTGACGATATTCGGCTGAAACGCCAGTGCCTGAGCCAGCAGCCCTTGTGTCCAGTACGGTTTATCGCCTTTTTTCAGCATGGTGGTTCCACTGACGCCGTCGTTTTGTACCGTATAGCCGCTCCCGAGCAACGTTTGCAGCCGCGGAACGTATGAGGGGGTAGCGGTTCCAGTGCCCGCGGTTATGCTGTTCCCGATACAGGCAACCTTGATCTGCGCTGAGACAGTTGCTGCTGTTAGCGCGATAGTTAT
>CAISVC010000565.1 GCA_903888815.1 uncultured Fibrobacterota bacterium | reverse complement strand
GGTGAAATAACCGAGGCACTGACGGTACGATTCGATGTCGGCAAGCACAAAGTGGCCCCAGATATGATTGAGCGCCTTGTACTTTATTATCCCTTTAATGCCCATGCGCACGTCCGTGGTCGAATTGTCGTCGGCCATGCCCATGCCCACGGCGCTTGTCTTGACAATAAGATTTTTTATGTTCTTCTTTGCCGCTTCTTCGAGCGTTGCGGTGTCGGGTTTGCAGCCTTCGCAGGTGAACCAGATGCCGGTGAAGTCATAGAACTGCTTGCGCGCGCCCGTGGGTACCAGCACCCCGCGCTCTTCCGGCCCGAGCATACGGCCCTCGATCAGCCGAATGTTGTCGCCGAACATTTTCCGGTATTTGCCGAACTCGATGCCGATGAGAAACGCCATGCCCGGCGTGCCGCCCTCATCGTTCAGAATCATGGCGGTATTCTTACCCATAGGAAGAAACCGGTCAATATAGTCCTGTCTTTCGAGAACGTTTCTGATCGCCGGATAGTTATAGATTGGTTCGACCGCCTTGCCCATGATTTCGAAAAAAACGTTGTCGCTCTCCTGTTTGTCCGAAACAAGAATGATGTGGCCGGTAAAACTGTTGACCACGTTCTTTTCGAGCCCGCGGTCCATGCCCGAAATCACGCCGTTGCCGACCGTCATGAGCAGCGCGCCCAGGAACAGGATCGCGCCGATGATGAGGCTTTTTCCGCGGTGGCGCATGATGTTGCGCCAAGCGATTTTTATGATCAGGTTCATAACGCGGCCTTTTCGGCAATACATCCGTCTTTGATCTTCACAATGGTCTTCGCATACTTGAGTACGTTGGCGTCGTGCGTGGAAAAAATGAAGGTCGTTCTTTCCCGGGCATTCATCGCTTTCATCAGATCGAGGATCTGCGCGCCGGTCACGGAGTCGAGGTTTGCGGTCGGCTCGTCGGCGAGCACGATGTCCGGATTCGTCACGAGCGCGCGCGCAATGGCCACACGCTGGCGCTGGCCTCCCGAAAGCTGGGCCGGACGGTGGTGCATATATTCCCTGATACCCACTTCGTCGATCAGTTTTTCGGCCTTCTTCCGGATTTCGGCCCGCGACTCCTTTTTCTTGAGCAGCATGGGAAACTCCACGTTTTCAAGGGCGCTGAGCACAGGGATCAGGTTGAAGGTCTGGAAGATGAAGCCGATCCGGTTGAGCCGCAGGTCGGTCACCTGGCGGTCGCTCAATCTCGTGACTTCGCCGCCGTGTACCCGCACGCTTCCGGACGTTGCCCGGTCGATGCAGCCGATCACGTTCAAGAGCGTGGTCTTGCCGCTGCCCGACGGTCCCATGATGGTCATGAGGTCACCTTCTTCGATGTCAAGATCGATGCCGCGCAGCGCATGCACCGTGGTGGTGCCCAGCGCGTAGTCCTTTGTGACGCCTTTGATTTCAATGATGTTCACGCCGACCTCCGGAAAATCAGATAATTAGCATAAAACTATGGTTTTGTGAAAAATACTTTTAGCGGTTGAAGCGTCGACAGGTTGAATGGAAAAGAAGGGAGAAGCGATTTTAAAAGAGGTTTTTTTGCGAGCTGGAGTCACCGGCGTTGTCGAGCGAACATAGGGGGCGGTTGCAGCGGGCAGGCAGGTAATAAAACCATGCGTTCCGGCCAACGTTTATATTTACCGTGCAGGGTTAAAACCTGAAATGGTTCGGTTACTACAGGGAGACGTCCAATGCAGGTGATCTCACTCCGTGAAAGTTCAAAGGGCCCGGGCGGCGAATATATTCTGATCGAGTGGCGCGGCGTGCCTGAAGATGACTCCAATGATACCTCGTCCATGCATACCGTGATCTATTACCTCAGCACCAAGACCCTGAGCGTGACCGTGCTGAAAAAAGAGGAGATCGAAAAACTCTACTCGTTTGTGCGGAGAAAAGAGGACAAGGTTGTCCTGATGCAGGCATCGAAATGCATGCTGTAAGGTGAGGGCAATTGCAGGATCCCCTCCCTTTTTTCCAATTATTTGCTGTCGCATCCCGTTTTTTTTGATTGCCCGGCGCCTTGTCGCTCATTAAACCCAAATTATGCATTAGTTCATCGCGCATAACCGCAATCTCGCGGGCATAAAGGCTTTCAGGCTTCTTGGCCATACCCCAGTGGGTATGCCC
>CAISVC010000564.1 GCA_903888815.1 uncultured Fibrobacterota bacterium | reverse complement strand
TTTTACCTGCTGGGCGTAAGGGTTGGCGCTTCCGAGCGTTGTCACATCAAGCCGCTTGCCGCTGACAAGAGATTCATCTGCAACAGGCTCACCCGCTGCGGGTGAGCTTCCCTCGACGATGGTCTTATCGACCGCAGGAGGTTTCTGATTTTCGCTGTTACCGCTGTTTAAATCGTTGACAGGTTCCATAGTATAGATATCGAGTGCGCCGTTGAAAGCCTAAAACAGTACGACTAGTTCAAGCCCGAGAAGGCATGTTGAGCCGAGAACGAGACCGAGCGTCCGGCCGAGTGAGGCGCCGTCGAGTTTTTCCTGCAACGGAGGCTTATTGATGGCGATCGTCGTCTTCTTTAACCACTCCTGATACATCCGGCAATGGCCCTGTTCGATAATGCCCCACGTAGCGCCGCCCGCAGCGCCGGCCAACAGCGCGAACGATACGATATTCCTTGTAGAAAAGAAATTTCCTTTATTAAGTTTTGTATCGATAGTAACCGTCTCTCCCTTGGGAATAGTGACTTCGGTTACTGCGGTTTTATAACGTGAACCCGGTGCCCGGATTTCGATCCGGTACTTTCCCGGATTCATGAAGTCGTTCGTCAGCGGTGTTTTGCCGAGTTCCGTCGCGATATAGACATCCGCGCCGTCGGGATTGGAATTGACCTTGAGGCTTCCGAATTTTCCGGTGATGGTTCGTTCGATGACCGCAGGCTCGCCGTCCTGGATAAGGAGTTCTTCGGTGGTGCTGGAATGCTGCGCAGGATCAACAAGTTTCAGGATATAGCGGCCGGCTTTTACCTTTTTCTCGATAATCGGCGCCTGGCCCAGGAATTTATCCCCCAGCCATACTTCGATGCCTTCAGGATCGGTTTTAACCGTCAAGGTGCTTTCTGCCGAGGCTGAAACGATTATTCCGGCTATTGCTGCGAAAAACAGGAGCGACGTTAAATAAACCGGCTGCGGTGAACGCATCACATTCTCCCGGAAAGAGTTGGTAGATACCGCCGCTTTGCATCCCGGTGCAAAACATTGGAATTTAAGCCGTACGGTTGGACAATAACGAAGAAATATATATATTAAGGCTACCAGCATACAAACTTCGATTTTTTTCTTCAGGAGGAGGTATTTCGTGGCAAAACGAAAGCGGGTAATCTGGAAAGAGGGCATGTTTTTGCAGCCGCAGCATTTTCAGCAGGCTGACCGTTTTTTTGAAAATACCCTGACGTCCCATTTGTTGTATCAGAACCCGTTTTTTTCCGGTGTTTCCGGGCTGTCGGTTGACAATACCTCGCTCGCGGGCGGGGTTTTTACCCTGACCTCGTGCGCCGGAATACTTCCCGACGGCACAGTGTTTTCTATTCCTCAGGAGGATGATCCGCCTGTTTCGCGCTCTTTTTCCGACCATTTTTCGCACGAGCAGCAGAGTTGCGATGTCTATCTCGCGCTGCCTCTCACCATAGAAGGCAGGGCAAACGCTTCGCCGGCCGACGGTCCGGCCGGGCATTCCCGCTACCGCCTGCAGAGCGGTACGTTCGCCGATGAAGTCGCCGGTACGCAGAAAAAACAGATCGAGGTGGGGGTCTATAATTTCACGATCCTTTTCGGCGGTGAAAATCTTGACAATTACACAAACCTGCGTATTGCCCGGCTCAGGCGCAATCCGAACGGCCAGATCGAACTGCAGGAGGAGTATATACCGCCGCTGGTGCAGATCGGCGGGTCGAGGTATCTTATGGGTCAACTACGCGGCCTGCTTGAGATGCTGCTCGCCAAGAGCACCGCGCTTTCGCAGGGCCGCAAAGAGGGGGCGGGCGGCAAGGCGACCTTTTCCCCGGTCGAGGAGACCGCGTTCAGGCTGCTTGAGACGGTTAATACGTATACCCCGCTCCTCAACCATTACCACTTTGAGCCGCGCATTCATCCGTTCGAACTGTTCAGGCTGCTCACGCAGTTCGCCGGGGCGCTGACCGCTTTTTCAGCCGATGTTTCGCTCAAGGATCTGACCCGTTACGACCAGGACAATCTGGACGGGACTTTCGACGGCCTCGTAAAGCTTATCCGTACCGTGCTCGAAGCCGATATCGATGCCGGCTGCATGGTCATTCCGCTCGAGCAGGTCAATCCCGCCACCTATGTCTGCAAGCTGCCGAACGAGCGGATACTTTCCGCAGCGCGGTTCTACCTCGGTGTGTCGGCAAAAGTCTCGGAAAAAGAGCTTATCATCGGCGTGGCGCAGCGGATTAAAATGAGCTCGCGCGACCGTCTGGACCTTCTCATTTCATCGGCCATGCCCGGTCTGCCGCTCATTCATGTGGCGCACCCGCCCGAGGGGCTCTCGACAAAGCCCGGGTTCCTGTATTTCGCGCTTGACCAGCAGAGCCAGTTCTGGCGCGGCATGCAGAGCGCAGGCAGCATCGCCATGTATTTCCCCAACAGCTATCCGGAGCTCAAACTCGAGATGCTCGCGCTCAGACAGTAGCCTGCGCGCGGGCAGGCGAAAGGAACCCATTTATCATGGCAGGCTCATTCGTCGACACTATCGCTGGCCAGACGCTCAACCTTGATATAAGCAGGGCCATCGGCGGGGCACGCGATATGCCCGGACTGGGCACCGATCTTTTCCTCATCGCTATCCGCATGCGTGAATCCGAGGATCTGGGCGATCCGGCCGCGCTGCGAAAACTTATCATGTATTACCTCGATCTTTTCAAAAGGAACTGCAGGACTGCGGGTATTGCCGATGACGCGGTGAACGAATCGCTGTATGCGATTGTGGCGCTCATCGATGAGACCGTGCTGTCGGTTCCGGGAGCGTGCAGGGACTACTGGTTCGGCAGGCCGCTGCAGCTCGACCTCTTCGGTGACAATATCGCCGGCGAAGAGTTCTACAACCGGCTGCAGAAACTGCAGGCCGAGGCAGAAAAGAAGAAGGACGCGCTTGAGGTGTACTATCTCTGCCTGTCGCTCGGCTTTGAGGGAAAGTACAAGATATTGAACCCGCAGGAGCGGAGTACGTTGCTTGATGAAACCGGCAGAAAGCTCAGAAGGGCGAAAATCCGCATTTCGTCGGCGCTGTCGCCGCACGGCAACCGCATCGATCCGGGGACGCCGCAGAAAAAGGCCGGATCAGGCCTGTTTCCGCTCTGGATGGCCGGGGCGATCGCCGGCGGTGTGTGTTTCGTCGTGTACCTCATCCTGCTTATCCTGACGTCGATCAATCTGGGAAGCGTGCTGAAGATTGTGGAAAAGCTGAATTTGAGATAACGAACCATGAAACGCATCACCCCTCTTGCCATTATCCTCTGGTCAATCTTATTTATCCTTGGTTGTATCTTCGCTATTGCGGCCATTCTGGTCTCTTTTCTTGCCGCGCTCTTCTGGGTCCTTGCCGT
>CAISVC010000563.1 GCA_903888815.1 uncultured Fibrobacterota bacterium | reverse complement strand
GCGCGTTCAAGCTCGTTCGACATTTTATTCAGGTCAAAAAGCAGGCCAATCCGCTTTTTGCTTTCCGACTCGTCCTTGCCGTCAAGCACCCACGGCGTTTCTTCGAGAAGGGCGCTTTTCAGCTCCGCATTTTTCTCGAGGTTCGAAAGCAGCGCGTCAGGAGTCCTGCTTTTCCACGAATCAAATACCGCCTTTATTTTCGGCGTTGCGCTGGCAATACCGGTCGCAATGGTGTTGGCGTAATACCGGGCAAAGGTCTGTTCCGCGCATTCGTAGGGATATTCCATGATATACGGCAGCGCCTGTACCGCATACCAGGCAGGGTTCTGGGTGAATTCGAGCGTAAGTTTATGATTGCGCAGGGTCGAAGATTTGCTGCTCTGCGAAACCAATTTATCAAAAGTAAATTTCTTTGTCCCCTTGCCGCGTACGGGCAGCGGCAGGACTTCCGTGACCAGCATGCGGTTGGTCAGGAGCGGCAGCGTGTTCTCCTCGCCGTCCGAGAAATCGCCTGCCCTGGCGACGATGCGAACCATAACCGCCGCGACGGCGCTTTCGGGCACCTTTATCTCCCAGCCTGTCGCTGTCGACAGGCCTTTTTTAATCGAAATATTCTTAATCGAATTTACGTTACCGAAAATCGTATCAACCGGTTTCATGGTTGTGGCGTCAAAAAGCATGAGCTGTGCGGAGCCGGCAAGCGCGCTGTCGGAAAGGTTGGTGATCTTGGCGGTCAGCGTGATCCGGTCGTTCTCACGCAGGAAGCGCGGCAGGTTGGGCATGACCATGAGCTCCTTCTGCGTGACAAGCTCTTTGGAGACCATGCCGTAGCGGAGATCCCTGGTATGGGCGAACCCGAGCATTTTCCAGCGCGTTAATGCTTCGGGCATGGTGAATGAGACGGTGATTTCTCCCTTTTCGCCGGTGGTGAGATGGGGATAGAAGAATGCGGTTTCATTGAGATTGGTGCGGGCCTTTACAGCAGAAAGCCCTTTTTCATCCGCATTTTTTGTTTTTGCCGGGACAGCTGCCGGCGGAGGAGCGCCGAGAACATCGTTGTTCCCGACCGCAGTCCTTGACAGGACCTCTTTTTTCTTTTCCATGCGTTCACCGGACGCCTTATCCGCCAGCAGCGCAGCCTCAGGGGCTGGCGCCGGCATTGATTGGGCCGCTTCCGCATAACCGCTCCCGTCAAAAGATATTGATTTCGCGTGCCGATATCGCCCGTAACCGTAATAAGACCCTTCAAACCCGAACCAGTTAAGGTACGGATACCGCATCGCCGGAGCATAGGCATATTCGTTCCATCCCTCACTGAAAAGCTGCGCATTCTCTGAACCGAACTGGCTGCTGATGTCCCACTGCAGAACAGAACCGTAATAGGGGTTGATGTCGAAATACCACGAATGCGGTCTGAATGCATCGAGCGAAGCATCGTAAAGGCTTGTCAGCATTTCGGCGGCAGCCTTGTCGCCCTTCTTCCCGGCGATCCTGATCCTCCATTCCTCTTTCTGTCCGGGGTGCAGTTTGTTTCGGAACGTCTCAAAGGTGATCGCAAGCTCCTTGTTGGTCCACGGTACGCTTATGGTCTGATCATGCCGGTAACTGCGGCCGTTTTTCACAAAGGTAACGTGGACGCAGAAATTGCCCCGATGCTTCTCCTCGATGGGCACCTCAATAAGCTTCTGACCGTTCGAAAGGCTCAGCCATTCCTTTTTGACAATCGCCTTTGCATGCTCGATTTCATACAGAACCTGCACCTGTTTCTCGGCCGTACCGATGAGGAAAGCCGCTTTTTCACCGGGCTCGCCGCCGCCTTTCACGACCGTAAACCAGTCGCACAGCGGCGCCGGCATGGTGTTCTCCTGCGGGGAAAAGAGGGTCACATACTGGATTGATTTTACCTCCTGCCCGAATACGTCCTTCGCGGAAGCCTCCAGCTCATAAACTCCCTGCTGCCAGCGCCTGAGATCCTTCGGCACCAGCACGGAATCGGTCTTTGTATCAAACTGCTTTTCAAAAACCGTCTTTTCTTTCGGCCAGTTCACGATGAGCTGCTCGCCGGCATAGGGCAAACCGGGGAAATTGACGGCAAATTCTTTTTTGTCCATTGAGTGCCGGTCAGGCTCTTCCCAAAACCGGTTGTGCAGAGGCAGATCGGGCCCTTTAAGCAGCGAAATCGAAATCGCGACCCTGGCCGGTTCGGAAATGCCGCTCATATTGGTCGTCTTGATATCGAAAGCCGTGTCCTTTGTCTTATCGACCCGCTGCGGTATGTCGATCGACAGATTCAGGGCGGCATAGCCGACGGAAACGCCCGTTTCGGTGCTTCTGGTTTCGCCGTTTGCATCCGTCACGTCCGAGTATACGGTGTATATGAACGTCGGAGTATAGCTTTTTGCCACGGCAAAGTCAGGAATTGCCTTAAAGGTGACGCTGAATCCCCCGGTATCGTTCGTCACCGCGGAACCGTTCGAAATCTCCATTTCGGGCGACGGCGGGCACCAGAAATTCCACCAGCCGAACCAGTAGGGGAAACCGGTGGAGCGCACCACGCGGTATCTGACTTGCGCATTGTCAACCGATGAACCGGCATATGCCTTTGCCTGGCCGGTCACGGTGATCGATTCGTTGAGCCGGAACTGTCCCCTGACCGGATTCATCGTCACCTCAAATTTCGGCCGCTTATACTCCTCTACCGAAAAGTAAACTGATCCCCACCTGTCCTGAATGTGCATCTGGCCGTTCAGAACCCCGGCCGGCGCGGTAAAACTTCCGCTCACGGTCCCGTAGTCATTGGTCGTGAGGACAAGCGAGGACACTTTCTGATAGTTGACGTCGTAGAGTTCAACCGTGGTTTTTCTGCCCTGAACGATTCCCGTGTTGTCGCCGTCTTTTTTAAGCACGATCCCCTTGAAATAAATGGTCTGGCCGGGCCGGTAGATGGAGCGGTCGGTGAAAAAAAATGACTGCAGATGCGCTCCGGTCTCTTCGGAATTGCGGTACAGATAAAACTCCCGCTCGCTGACGAGCCGGTCTTTGCCGTTCACGATTTCGAGGCTGAAAGGATTGGCGTGAAAAATATTCGGCAGAAAGGGCGAGGGCAGCACCACCTTTCCTTCCGCATCGGTGCGGTACTCGCCTTTGACGACATGGTTATAGAGGCGCTGTGCTTCGTCGTACACCCGTTCCAGCTTTCTGACCGTTGCTTTTGCCAGCGGCCCGCCGCCTTCGCGGTCGCGCACATAGAGTTCATAGCGGCTGTCAATGTTACGGCCGAAATAGGCTATGTGTGAAACCCAGAAACCCGCAATCGCGATGCCGTTTTTCGGGTAGGAAAAATCGGGGTTTGCGCTGGCGATCAGGACATGGAAACCTGTTCCGAGCCGCGGCACCTTGACTTCGGCAGTGTGGGTCTGATAATCCCCGTCATCAGGAAGCGCGCAGTCCCAGGCGGCGGCCGGCGCCTGGGAACGCAATTTTTCGATGAGTTTTTCCTGTTCATAATAGCCGTACTTCTCCCACAGCGTCTTGAACTCTTTGATGTCATACGGTACCGCACGGAACCACAGCCTGCCGATATTTTTCCAGCTGACAAGAGCGATCGACGGCTTGTCCGGAAGCGCGACCTCCTCAACCTCGAGCGAGACCTCTTTCTGCGCGATCCCGCTTTTAAGCGACGCGCACAACTCTGCGCCGTACGAACCGGGATGTTTCCCGATGGCGATGGCGCACAGGTCAAATGCTTTTTTAAGGAACCACCGGTACCTGCCGTCAGGCACGGCGCCGCCGGGTCTCCAGGATTGTCCCTTGTCCGCATACGCTTTCGCGATCACATGCAGCACTTCAACTGCGGCCGGATTCGCGCCGCATTTTTTCTGCAGCCATTCAAGCGTTGCGAGATAGAGGCTGTCTTTGGATTCGAACGTCGCATGCTCGCGGACGAAGGCGAGCCGTTTAAGGTCTGCATCCACGAGCGCTTGAAGATTGCCCGACGCGCAGTGAAAGGCGACAAGGTCCTGCAGGACCCTGAGAGCGCGGAACTTGAGTGAAAGCGAGTCTCTGGTGGAGAGCGGCAGGGATGCGAACTCGTCGGAGTTTTTAAAATAGTCCTCCCGGTCGAGCTGAAAAACATACGCCGGCCGGGGCAGATCGGTCTCGGTGTTCATGAAAAAGTCAACAGCCCGGTGGGCCAGAAAATCATAGAGCGTGGGCCTCCGGGTGCCGCACTGCCCGGCATCAACAAGAATATCGCTGAACTCGCCCAGCGGATACTTTTTAAGCAGTTCCCTGTCATGAAGCGACAGCTCGTAATGCCGCAGCGTCGTCTCAACGATTTTCGAAAGATCCCAGGTGGTGATGTCGTCCTGCTTGAAATTGACCGTTCTGGTGCGGTCATAGAAACGCCAGCGGTTCTGCTCGTAATAGCGCCAGTAAACTTCTGCGGCGATCGAATGCAGTATTGACCGCAAAGGTTCTTTTGCCCCGGCGGCGTCGCTTTCGAGGCGGGCCAATGCCTTTATGACGGATTGCTCTTCCTTATATGATTCCAG
>CAISVC010000562.1 GCA_903888815.1 uncultured Fibrobacterota bacterium | reverse complement strand
GGTGAAATAGCCCTTCATGCCCCAGTCACTGCCCCACGAATTCCGCACGATCACTCTTTTCTGTTCGTCATTATAGCCGACCGCCAGCACCGCATGGCCGCCGACCGCGCGCTCGCGGCTGCCCGGCATGCTCACCCTGCCGGTTTTTGCGACAGCCTGCGATTCGAAGCTTTCGTACACGGTAAAACCGAAAACAAACGGGAACCCGTCTGCCAGACAGGCGCGCATCTGATCAAGGGTGTCGATGCGCTGGTAGGAGGTGATCTGATGGTCCGATCCTTCCTTATAACATGCGGCCTCAGGCCTCTTCATGAATTCCGCGATATCGTACGGCCACTTCCGTTCCGTACAGCAGCCCTGCTTTACCAGTGTTTTGATGCCGTCGCGCAGCATTGCGCCGCTGTCCTGCGAAACCGAATGTTCGATGGCACGCTCGTTGTAATAGACGAAGAGCCTGCTGAACTGGACCACAGGCAGGCCGTCTTTTTTTTCAAGAACCTCAAGTGCGCCGGTGAGTGCATGCGCGGTGCACGAACCAAGTTTTCCCTGGTCTTCAACCGGCGGGCACAGGGGCCGCACATCGACTCTGCAGGGGAGTTTTTCCGGTATCCGGTAAACCGCTCCGTAACGGATATCACGACAGTCCGGAAGATCGGGGGTCCAGCCGTAGGTGCGTCTTTTCATATCTCCTCAAACGTTCGGAGAGATTATCGTAAAACCGAAAGAGACCGGGATTCTCCTGTGCCGGAATGCACCGTATTGCTTGTAACCTTATCGCACAATTGCAAACTTTAGAACCGATTTTTTTCCGTTATGCGCTAATTGTGCGATACAGGTCTCATTGCTTATCCTGTATTCTGAAGAGCTGTACTTCCAATATATCTTCAGAGATCCGGCACTCCCCTGCCCGGCAGCGCTGTATTCCCACAACCGGCTGCCCTTGATAGTATAGACGGACAGCGTGAAAGGGCCTGGTGCGTCAAGCCGTGCGGTAAAGGCAACGGTGCCCCTTGCAGATATATAAGAAATCAGCTCAGGCGCCTTTGCTGCAGGTACCGCTGCAATAGCGGTGCTGCCTACGGTGATGTATTCCCAGCGGGAATTTCTCGATCCCGCATTGTCTATCGCACGGCACATTACCAGATACGTACCGCCTGATTTATAGGTATGGCCCGGTCCGCTGTTCGTACTGGTGCTGTCATCGCCGAATTCCCAGAAAACGCTGCTTATTGATCCGTCAGGATCTGTTGCATTATGAGAAAATGCGACCGCAGTGCCCTGGATGTCCGCCGTGATCTGTGAAATAAGCGGCGTTTCGTTTAATGCGCGGGGAGCCGTTTGCGCCTGATCCGCGATTGTCTTAACTGTCCAGTAACCTGTTTCGACAGCTTCGGTGCAGATTCTTTTTGCTTCCTTATACGCAAAACCATACCTGATCCATCGATCGCGGGCATCAGCTGCCGCCTGAATGAAATTCGCTTCCATAGGTTCAAGCCGGCTGTTTACATACTGGTCATAATTATTAGGGTCTTTTCTGGCATAAATCCGGTCAGCCTGATACGAAAGACGGGTGGCGTCGCCCCCATTCGCAATACGCGCCGGAATTTCGCCGTTTATGCCGAGCGCGACCCATACTGGAACAAAGCATACATAATCAGCCTTATACACGGTTGTCCACATCACTGCAATTTGGGGATCTTCGCCTGCATTTACGCCATGAGCGATCATTGTGCTGAGGGATGTGCTGTTGCAGTTGCGTCCGGTAGCGCTGGTCCAATCGCCTTCATACCCCGGATTGCCCCAACGTAAAGTTTTGATGACTTCGTCAATCGTAACACCCCTGCTGTCGGAAGGATCCGTATCAAAAATGCCGTTTTTAATTACGGCATTATGCAGATGGTCACGCGCTTCGTAGTAACGGATGCCGCCCGTGGTCGAATCGTCGGAGCCGTCGCTGTTCTGGTGACCGACATTTGTGCGAACGATGATCGCATATTTCCGCACCTTGGTCGGGCCGTAATCAAGCGGGTCATATTCAAAGTATGACGCACCCTTTTCGATATGATACGCCTTGCCGTCATTACCGATAATAGGCAGTGAAAACGAAGGTCTGGCACCGGAATACGTATCGTTCCGGAGCGCAGTGCGGCACTGATCAACGGTGCTGCAATTCTTCAACAGCCAGTCCATGCACGTTACATTGCCGCTGCCGCCATTCATATTGGACATAACCGAGTTGCCAAGCGCCAATCCTCTCTCATTAAGACCCATTAATGGCGAATTTGAACCGCTGTTGCCGATGCCTATATATCGATAGGTACCGCCCGTCACATAGCTTACCGCCTGGTAAGCGAAATCGAAATCACGGTTTTTAAAAGCAATCGGCCGTCCGTCCGCGCTTGCCGTGCCTGCCACAACACCGACCGTGCAATCCGCGATAGCTGTATAGGTTGATAGAATAACCACCAAAACACCCATGCCCGCTGAAATTGATTTTTTCATGCTCTATACCCCTTGCACATAGCTGCGGTTGACGTGCATTGGTAATATATTTAATTATGTACACCTTTATCAATTTCATCTGGAGATTTTTTGATGCTGCGCGCCATTCGTGAGAGCAGCGGTACGGCAATCGCCGTTTCCGATGAAGCGCTGGTTATTGATATGCCGCTCGAAAAGGAACAAACAAAAAAAATAGTACTTTTTGTTCTTTTTTGCATTATATTAGTATACGAAGCCTGTTTCCATTAATGCTGTAATCAGGTAGTAATGGAGGGGTACGGGTGAAAGAATATTATTGATTGGTTTTATTATAACGCTTAACATGAAAAACAAAGGAGGACGAGATGAGGATCTTAAAAAACACACTTTCTTTCATTTTCTTCTGCGGAATCGGTTTTCAGCTTTTCGCAACTACGGCGGCGCCGCTGCTTACCGCCGATGAACAGCTTGCGAAAATGGGTGAAGTCTACTTTAAATTTTTTACAAACGGTCAGCCCACGGCCGAAACCGTGGCAAATCTGACAACTATGGTGTCGCTTGCTAAAATTGACGGGGATGCGGTCTATGCTTTTGCGAATAAATACGAATTTGCGGAGTTTTTGAAAACCGGGCTGCCCTATGAAGTATTGACCCCACCCAGCCTTGAGGGGCCGGCGCCTCAGATGTCGGACTATTCAAAAAAGGCTCTTTCAAAATCAGCTTCCGGTGCAATAGCTGCATTTGATTGGGTCCATTACCCTACCTATACCGGATATCAAACCATAGTAAGTACTTTACAGAGCACCTATCCTGCCTTTGTCAAATACCAGACGATAGGTACGAGTATGGGCGGAAGAGATCTCTATATGATGAATGTTTCCAGAAATGTCGGAACGAGAGCGTGTGAACCAAAAGTGTTATTGATCGCCGGAATTCATGGCAATGAGACGTTCCCGATCATAATGGTGATGCGCCTCGTCGACTGGCTCTGCTCGAATTACGGCATAGATCCCCGTGCCACCAGGATTCTTGACAGTATAGACTTATGGATATGCCCCATGCATAATCCCGACGGAACGTACAGGGGCGGAAACAATACGGTTACGGGAGCGGTCAGATATAATAATAACGGCATCGATCTGAACCGGAATTATCCTCCGCTTCCGGGAAGCGGAGCAACCCCGACTTATCAAAAAGAAACCCAGGCATTCATGGCCTTTGAAAAAGACCAGGTGTATGTTGTGGAGATCGGCTATCACTCGGGAACAGAGGGAATGCCCTATCCCTGGTCTGCGGTTTCACGGGCACATGCCGATGCCGCCTGGTATAATTTTGTGGGCAGGAGATACGCTGACACGTGTCAACACTACGGTCCCGCAGGCTTTTTTGACGATATCTGCAACGGTGCGGGCCAGGGATACCAGTGTCTGTATCAGGCGATCGGCACTGAAAAAGATTATATGAACTATAATCTCCACTGCCGGGGTACCTGTGTCGAAGCTTCAGCAGCATACATAATGCCTGAAGCCAGTCTGGAGAATTATTGGAACTACCATTACCGGTCGCTTCTCAACTGGATTCAGGAATCGCTCAATGGAATCCGGGGGATAGTAACGGATTCAATAACCGGCAGACCGCTGAAGGCAAAGGTCTGGGTTGAAAGCCATGACCTTACCATAGATAGTTCTCAGATATATGGCGATCTGCCGTACGGTAATTATTATCGTCCGATCCTTGCCGGGACGTGGAACGTGACGTACTCCTGTCCCGGTTGCACTTCAAAAACAGTTAACGGCATTGTCGCCCAGAATAACAGGGCGACTATCGTCAATGTCAAACTGCACTGCACTCCTACAGCTGCTGAAACGGTCCGGAAACCGCAGAGCAATAAATTTACAATAGCAACAACGAACGGAAGTATTGCAATTAATTGCGGCAGCATCAGCGGGGTTATCAGGGTTGGAATATATGATATCCAGGGCAAACTGGTGGCTGCATTGACGGTGCAGCCGGGTTCGAAAAACAGGACCGTCGTATGGAACGGCGCGGATATTGCCGCCCAAAAGGTCGGCACCCGCTGCTATGTTGCCCGAATTGAATCTGTTGAAGGAAACTTTCAAAAACCGTTTATACTTTCATTCTAAAATGACTGCCGCATAAGTAATGGTTATAGAAGACGATTTCCGAGGGCAATTACGGCCGCTGCTGGAATAAAGCAGCGGTCTTTTTTTTACAGGATTTTCGAAAAATAAAACTTCTCTGCTATCAGTTTTTTATATTATGCTTTACGAAACAAACGTTGCATGGTTGATAAACACATTCTATGGCCGTTTAATACGACAACCGGTCCGCTTTTCAAATACCTATAAAAGGAGAGATGTGATGCTTAAAAAAATTTTCGCAGCTATTGCAGTAGCGGGGCTCTTCGGTTCCGCAGTCGCCCAGAATATTGAGGGTGTAAACGCGAGAATCGACGCAATGGGGGGTTTTGGCGTTCCGGCTGACCTTGGCTGGACCGTTGATAAGCCATGCGCGCTCTATGTGTTTCCAGATCAGATACAGGCTTCCGCGATTATCAAAGATATCGAGGGAATGGGAAAGTCCTTCGGGTCAATAATCGTTATCAAATCCCTTGGCAAGAATCTGCTTGTCGGTATGACCTTTAATGACCGGAAACCAATGTCGGGAAAGTTTTATTCACTATCGCAGGAATTTTTCCCCGGTTTTTCCGACAATTTCGGCTACCTGCAGAACCCCGGCAGGTATTTGCCGAACTTGCCGCATGTAAATATCTGCTACAAGCCCAGCGATCGGTTGTCATTAGGTCTTGGCCTCTTTACTGAAACATCCCATTATAACGCAACGTATAATAACGAATTTAAATACAGCTATATGAATGGAACTATTCCCACGCAAGCCACGGTCGGTTATGATTCAACGACTGCAAGGAATTATTTCGGTCCGGGTATTGTCGCTGATGCGAGAATC
>CAISVC010000561.1 GCA_903888815.1 uncultured Fibrobacterota bacterium | reverse complement strand
CCCAGCACATCCACAGGATTTCGGCAGGAAGCTGCGGATGGCAGAACCGAAATCAGCTTTCCCCTGGTTGTATCATCGATCGTGGCAATGGTAAGACCAGCCATTTCCAGCGCATCGGTCATCATGATGCCTGGACCGCCGGCATTGGTCACGACTGCGATCCGGTCACCCTTGGGAAGCGGCTGGAAATCGAAAGCGACGGCAATATCAAGAAGTTTCTCAATCGATTCGACCCGGATGACTCCTGTTCTTTCAAAGGCGCTTGAATAGGCGCTGTCGGTCCCGGCAAGGCTGCCGGTATGCGAAGAGGCGGCCTTTGCCCCGGAAGCGGTTCTGCCTGCCTTAAGGATGATGACAGGTTTGCTCTTGCTGATGCGTTCCGCGATACGCATGAATTCCTGGCCGCGTGAAATATCTTCGAGATATGCAGTAATCACCCGGGTATTGTCATCACGCTGAAGTATCTGCAGGAATTCCACTTCATCAAGTGTGGCCTTGTTTCCCACTGAAGCGAGCATGGAAAAACATATCTTATTATGGGCGGCCACGTCCTGAATAGCGGTGATAAGTGCGCCTGACTGGGAGATAAGTGCGATCGAGCCCGGCTCGCCTATCGCCTGACCGAACGAGGCGTTTAAACGGTTCCAGGGATTGATGTAACCGAGACAATTGGGACCCAGCAGAGTAATCCGGTTCTGCCGGACGATCTGGGCGATCTCATTCTGCAGTCTTTTGCCATCTTCCCCTGTTTCGGCGAAACCGGCAGTTATAATGATCACCGCTTCAACGCCCTTGGTGACGCAGTCCTTGATGACCGGCAACACCACATCTCGTTTGACAATAATAACGGCACAATCCACAGGCGCCGGGATGTCAAGAAGCGAATGATAACATTTTTTGCCCAGTATTTCATCCGCTTTGGGATTCACCGGATATATTTCGCCCGTATACCCGCCGCTTATTATGTTTTCGAGCGCATTATTCCCTACTTTCGTCTTATCGGCGGAAGCGCCTATCACGGCGACGGATTTGGGATTTAAAAGCTTTTCAAAACTCATACCTTTTATTCTGCGACCATATACTGCTTTATCGTTGTTTTTCCACCCGACGAAACCTGAATGAGAAACATGCCCCTGCCCGGCGGCCGCCACAGATATACCCCATTGTCAATGTATGCGTGCCGACAGCACCGTCCCAGAGCACTGACTATTCTGATCTGTCCCTGTGCGCGGCCGTTTAAACGAATGGCATATCCCGCATTTGTGCGGGAAACAGTGATACCGGCATCGGCACTTCCGATCACCGGAGCGCTGTGAACAGGTGTTAAATAGCTTTTGATGCCGGAAATCGCATCGAGATTGATATTCGTTCCCTGAATTTTAACATAACGCGCGCTCGGCAAAGCGCCTGTTGCGAGATCAAAGCTGTCGGTTCTGGTACTCGTTCCGAGTGACAACCACGGCCCGTCGATGGCCTGCCCCGCATAACAGGTATACGTGGAGGCTGATCCTGAAATATAAACCGCTATTTCTTTTCCGGAGATATTTTCAACCGGATATTGCATATCAACGACCATGCCGTTTGCACCGCTCAGGGTGTAATATTGGTTATCCTGTGGTCCTAACACCGAAAAAGTATTTCCGGTTCCTCCGGTCTGAACGCTGACTACCCGGTATCCCCATGCATATTTTGCCGCCGGATCGCGGTCCAGTGTAATATTTGCCGTCGTCGTCTGCTTATCCAGAATTGCAACCGAGGCAACGGTTTTCGCCGTATAGCCATTTGCCATGACCCGTATGCTGTAGGTACCTGCCGTTAAAAATTTATG
>CAISVC010000560.1 GCA_903888815.1 uncultured Fibrobacterota bacterium | reverse complement strand
TCATGGGTGTGTTTCCGGTCTCAATCGTCAATGTGCTGCTCCTTCTTTTCCTTATGCTATTTGTCGGCATTCTCTTCGGTTCACTCGCCATGATCGTGACCTCGTTCGCCCCGCACTTCGATTTCTTCAATTACTATACCGAGCTGTTTATCACGCCCATGCTTTTCTTCTCAGGCGTATTTTTCCCGCTTGACAAATTCCCGGCCTGGATGAAAGCGCTTGCCGCAGGCCTGCCCCTGACGCACGCGGTTACGGTTTCCCGCGCCGTGTTTTCCGGCGAGGTTACGTTTCAGCTCTGGCCGGACTTTCTTTACCTTATTGTGCTGGAAATCGCGGCGTTTTATATCGGGGTGAAGCTTATGAAGAGAAGACTGATAAAGTAGCCGGCGGCAGATTGCTATTTTTTCCAACAGCTTTTCAACGAATCATACACCGTTTTATTCTTCGAGCTGCCGATGTGGTCGAGTATCCAGCGGTACTCCCCGTAGCCGCCCGGCAGGCCTTTTTTAATGCAGATGCCGTCCTGGGCGGAACGGAAAATAGTGCGGACGCTGTCGGTGACAGCGGCATTATCCGCCGTAAAGGCCTTTACGGCAGTAAGTGATTTTGTAAAGAGATCGGATACTGAGTCGAGTCCGGCGTTGCAGTTGAACCAGGCAGTCATGCGGGCAGGGGAGATGGCTGAATCGGAGGGCGGAATAAAAGAGACCGGTTCGGCCATCGATACGGTGGATGGTTTTTTCGTGCAAATGTTTTCAGGCTTTTTCCCGCATCCCGGGGAAATCGGCAGAATGAAAAAACAGATCACAAGCGATAGGGCTGTTTTCATGCGCATTTCTGTGAAATCCCGTCCATTTGCCGGTTCGACGTATAGTAATTTACTATACGGGTAAATATATATAGTTAGATGGTAACAATGCAGACGGGACTGCAGTTCTTATATTGTCAACTGAAAACGGGGAACTGGAAACAGCACATACATGGGTCCTAAAAAACATCTCGGCCAGCATTTCCTGACATCACCCGCCTATGCCCGCAAGATTGCTGAAGCGGTTCCGGCGGAACCGGGCGATCATGTGCTGGAGATCGGCCCGGGCCGCGGCGCACTCACGGTGTTTTTAAAGGAACGTTTTCCCTGTCTGCATTGCGTCGAGGTCGACAGGGATGCTATCGGCAGGCTCAGGGGGAAGCTGGGAGAAGGGCGTTTCACGATCCACGAGGCCGATGTGCTTACCTTTGATTTCGGCAGGGCAGGGTTTCCCCTCCATGTGGTCGGCAACCTGCCCTATTCGATCGCCGCACTGATTATAAAAAAAACGCTTCTCTACGGCAGCGCAATCCGTTCGTTCACCTTCATGGTTCAGCGCGAAGTAGCGCTGAGGATCGTTTCACCGCCGCACCGGAAATCCAATGGATTCCTGACGATATTCTGCCAGTTTTTCAGTGCGCCGAAGCTGCTGTTTCATGTGCCGCCGGGCGCGTTTTTCCCGAAACCGAAGGTGGACTCGTCGGTCATACGGATGGCGCTGAACGGAGAGGCGGAACAACGGCTCCCGCCTGAAGCATGGAGCGGTTTTTTTTCTTTTGTCAGCAAGGCTTTCGGCATGCGCCGGAAAAAACTCGCCAAGGTGGTATCGACAGGCGCCGGTGAACGGGAACGCTGCGAGCGGATCCTGGACCGGATTGGCTGCGATCCTTTTTCCCGGGCAGAGGATCTTGGTGTGACCGAATGGGTGGAACTTTACAAACAATGGTGCGCATGACAGTAAACGGACGGCTGGTACTGCCGATATTTTTTTTATGGACCGGTGCCATTGCCCAGAGCAACGAGTGGCCGGTGCTTTTCACGGTGCCGGCAAGGCCTGACAGCATGGTGGATTCGGCCAGGATAAAGGTTGCCTCTGATACCAAGGTGTTTGAAGACTACCAGAAAACAAGCAACAGCCTTGAATGGAAACCGAAGCTGCAATCATTTCGGCTGCAGCAGCGCTGCCTTTTTGAGACTTCGGGCGACGTTTCCTTTGATGCGTTGAACCAGTTCTACGACTTTTCCGGGAGCCTGATGAAAGACAGCGTGCTTCCGAAAAGCGGAACCCTGGGACTTGAGTGGACACCTACCTCATATCTTAATCTGCGCAAATCCGGGGGCGGATTTCAGACCACGAGCGACTTGGGGCCCGTCATGCAGTGGCGGCCGCACGATGTTCCTTTCCGCGTTAGAGGAGGCCTGTCAGGCACCGGATGGAATGACAGCCTGCCCGGGCGTCTTATTGACAGCAGGATTGCCGATTTCCACGGCGACGCCGGCTTTTACGGTGCCTTCGTGATCGGCAATCCGGCCTCCCGATTCCTGGGAAAACCGCTGTATCTCAATATACAGGGGTTCGGACGCTCGATCAGGCAGGCAGGAATTGCCGGGCTGACCGGATCTGCGCTTTTTGCCGGCGCTGCCCGCAGCGGCGATTCGCTTTTTGCCTATTACGGCGATTCCTTGTCGGACGGTAAGGAGAATTACTGGGGATCCGGCACGGCAGGCCGGGCGCATTACATGAGCACACCGTGGCGTATCGCCCGGGCAATGCAGGCTGCCGGAGGGGTCAAGACCAGAGCGCGTCTTGGCCTGCAGCCGTCACTGATCTATTCGTATACTGAAAACTCGGTACGGTATCCCAGCGGGGAAGCAGCGCTGAACGATGTCAGGGTGCGGCTGCAATCGCTTAACCTGCAGATGCATACGCGGGAAAATCTTCCCATGGTCTATAAGGGCGGAATCAAATTTTCATGGGGTGCCGAAGAGTGGCTTTTCGGAAAAGACCTCAATGATATAACTTCATCCGAAACCGGCATTCTCGAAACGAAGCGGATAGGCGATCATCAGAAGTACATTGCCGCATCAGATCACAGCCTCGGAATATCGCTGCCCAAAGGGTTTAACGCCGAATATAAGCTTTCATTGTTCCGCGATTCAAAAACCTATAACTTCAGCTATACTGATGCGGGAATTGAAAAACGGAATTATGATGATAATGACCGCATTACAGTCAATCATCACCTTGGCATACAGCGCCAGCAGTTTCACGGATTTGATGCGGAACTGTTCGGCGAGTACTCCACCTACATCATCAACTATGTGCATAAGGAGCGCAGCGCCGGCAATGCCACGGAAAACGGCTATCGGGTCGGGCTGCATTGCAGATACCAGCCGTTGGAACGATTAATGCTTGATGAAAAAGTTTCTGCGGATGCGGAAATTACAGATTATCTTTATAGTGAGGTCCACCGGGGCGATTCCCTGCTCAACGGCTTCGATCCGCCTCCGTCCCAGCGCCGGTTCTCTTCGCTTTTTACCGGACAATGGGAAATAGGCCGGAGTTGGGTGCTTGACGGAAGATGGATCGAGAGCTACTACGACAAGGGAAAATGGTACGGCAGGGAATACCTTGCCGTTGATACGCTACGGAGTGATTATTATGCGATTGAAACAAAGACCGTTGAATATACTGTTGAATTGGCGCTGTCCTGGGTGCGGCAATCAATGCGTGTGAAAAGCGGATGCCTTTTCCGCGATAATTATGACCGGTCGTTCAATGACCGGGACCGGCAGTACGAACCGGTGAGCAACGGCCAGGGATATTTTTTAGAGCCGTTTGCAGAGACGCAATTGCTTTTCCGGCATTTTACGCTTAAAGGGCGGATAGCGCGCATGGTCAATACGCTTGCTCCCGACAGAGGGCAGCTAAGTAAAAACTGGGACATTCATCTGGTGGGTTCGGCACTATGGTAAGAAGCTTTCCGCAGCGCACCGCAGCAAGGTACCGCATTCCGGGGGCGGTAATGCTTGCGACGCTTGCTGTGTGTGTGGTTTCATGCGATATATTCTCGCCCCGGCCTTCGGAAACGCCGGAACTTCCCGGAAGGCTGGATCCTTTGAATTTCAGGGCACTCCTGGCGGGTACCGGCGAGCAATTCACCAAACTGCAGTACGAGGATTTATTTATCGACGGCGTAGCTTACGAGGATATGAATTCCGGACCCTATACAAAGGATCGGCTGATTCAACGGCTGCATTATATCCAGCAGCAGTACCAGAATATTCAGGTCCGCTGGACGGCAGGAGGGATCTGGAAAAACAGCAGCAACGATACCATCATTCTCAGCGGGTTGAAGTATGCCGTTTTTCTTTCAGGCGACTATTACAGCACGCCGGATGATTCGGGGAGTTCAAACTTTACTGTGGTGAAAGGCCTTGAATGGCATATCAGCCAATGGTATGATATGCCGATGGGAAGTGGAAAATCTTTTTTTTCTCCATGATCGGGAAACAGTATGGCACCGGGGAACATGGGAACAGCAGAAGAAAAAAATAATGGGGCAGTGACTAGCCAGCAATACCGGGCTCTGTGGTGCGCTGCCGTTCTCGCAGCCTTCATCCCGCTCTGCTTCTGCTGCGGCATTTTTTTTCCGCCTACCGGCATACCGTACAAGGTCACTCCGTTGCGTTCAACCCCGATGGGGGTCATTACACAGCTCATCGATTCCTATGAACAGCAGCGGATCGACCGGTTCGAAGATCTGTTTCCGGTTTCAGAAACATTCCAGTTTTATGTATCTCCGCAATTTACCTCCGTGTACCTGACCGAGCCCTATCAGGTCAACCCGCCGGAAACGGCAGACCCGCGTTTGCACTTTATCGGCAGCTATCCGAGCTATTATTACTGGACGCAGGCAATTGAAATTCAGCACCATAAAAGGCTGTTTGAAAAGGCAGTTTCAATACAGTTTACGGTAAAGCCCTACGTGGACTCCAGCAATTTCCACTATATCGTCAATAACGGCGAAACGACGAACGTCGAAATCCTCATGACCGACGGTATTATTGATTTCATATTCGATAACGGCGATGGTTCCTATGACGATTATTCGGTCTGGATCGAGAAACAGGTGTTCCTCCTTGAGCGCGACGCGGACAATCTGTGGGTGATACGCAAGTGGTATGATTTCGGAAATCACCCCTCCTGACTTTACATTTTTTCCGTCCCTTAATCTCTTTGGGTCAAATTCCTCGAAGCTCTGCTCCGGGGTAGTTCATTAATAAAGTATAATTTTGACTATTCATGATAGTCGAATATTGATAAAAATAAACCTCGACTCCGGTTTATAGCCCAATTCTATGGGAGAAAAACGCCTTTTTTATGCGGCAATGATTTTTTTATAAAACGATCGGGATCGGGCGATTGCATTTTGCGCAGTGCGGCGGTTTATGCGGACTGCCCGGCTTACACGGCTCCGCGGCGAGGCTGGCGGTGCGGCGTATATCGTAGCCCTGGCGCGAAATGAGGAGGGTTCCGCACTGCGGACAGCGGGTGTGTTCCTTATCATCAGCGGCAACGTTACCGACGTACACATAGTCGAGCCTGTCGTGCGCGATCTGCCAGGCCCGTTCCAGAAGTGCGGACGGCGTTGAGGCATGATCCATGCGATAGCGGGGAAAATACCGCGATATATGGAGCGGTGTTTCTTTGCCAAGGTGCGTCACCATGAAATCAACAAGCGATTCAGTCTCTTTGGGATCGTCGTTTTCACCCGGAATGAGCAGATGGGTGATTTCGAGATGGCAGCCCGCTTTTTTCACCGTCTCGCAGGCGCGCAGTACTTCGGGAAGCCCGCCTTTGCAGATGCGTTTATAAAAATCTGGGTTCATGGATTTGATGTCGATGTTCATGGCGTCCACGATTGACAGCAGATCGCTCAAGGGCTGCGGTTCAATATAGCCGTTCGTCACCATGACGTTTTTAAGGCCGAGTTGTTTGACCTGCAAACCTATGTCCATGATCGTTTCGAACCAGATCGTCGGTTCCGAATACGTATACGCGATCCCGATAGAGCCGCTTTTCGCGATCATAGCAACGAATTTTTCCGGCTGGATTTCTTTTGTAGCAAGCTTTTCCTGAGAAATCTCGCAATTCTGGCAGAAGCTGCATTTGAAGGTACACCCGTTCGGGCCCGTGGAAAAGATTTCCGAGCCCGGATAAAAATGAAAGAGCGGTTTTTTTTCAATCGGGTCAATGGCGGTTGAGACCGGCCTGCAGTAGTTTGCTGCGATCAGTTTCCCGCCAATGTTTTCGCGCGTGATGCAGAAGCCGCTCCGCCCGTCAGGAATTCTGCACCGGTGCGGGCATAGTCCGCACTGTACCCGGTTATTTTCCAGTTTTGTATAGTACGAGGCTTCTTTCATAGTATTAAAAATAATCCAGGACACCTGATCTGTTTTATTCTGTCTGGATGAGCGTACTAATGAAAAGAAATTTGCGATGACCGTTGTTTTGTGCCTATGTTATTTTTGAAAAGTGATTAATAAACAATTCGTACGATGATTAATGGGAGAGGCGACGTGCAACGTCCTCTGGAGGCGCCTGCTAAAGCAGGTGTCCGCGGCCTTGTTCCGCGTCGCGGAACAGGCAAGTTCGGGCTGCCGGAAGAGGATGTTGCAGGTCGCCCAGTAAGGTGAACTTAATAAAGAAATGTTTGTTTACTTGATTTGCAAGCGCAGGAATATTCATGAGAATCGTGATTATAGGCAACGGCGTTGCG
>CAISVC010000559.1 GCA_903888815.1 uncultured Fibrobacterota bacterium | reverse complement strand
GATTAGGCCGGGAAGGGAGGCATTATGAACGTGGTATCGTATGGTGGAGGCCGATGCCGGAACTTCTGGACTCACGTCTTGAACGGCATTGTGAGCGTCGATGCGGATGGCGAACATCTGCATGTGATAGTCAGGGACGGAACCGTCCTTAAGCGAATTGAATCGTCAAAGGATGAAAAAACGACCCTCAAATTCGGGCATGGGTTAATGACAGAGAATCCAAGCAAGAAAAGGATGTCAAAGGAATATTACGAGAAAGGCACACTTCGGGCCATAAGGCGAGGCTGCCTCTGGAAGCGGGAAAAAGGCGTACCGTTTTGCGGAAGTGAAGGGACAACAGAATGCTATTCCACATCCAATGGTGCGTTTGGAAAAGAGGTGTTCAAGTACAGCAACGGCACGCTGGGCTACATAGCTGCAAGGTGGAGAAAGAAGCTGGAAATCAGGTGGCCGAACGGCAAGCGATGGATAGTTATCAACGGACAGGTTCGCCTGGAACGAACCCCGTTTGCAGAGCGGCTGAAGCTGTATGATGACGATTTGGGCCTGCCATATTGCATGCGAAGCAACGACTGGAGTGTACAGGTATATGACACTGATGGCACCACATTGGTCACACAGGGAAAGGTCGAAAGCCGCCAGAAGGTCGGAAAGTGGCTGGAAAAAGGCAGAGCGACTCATTACATCTCCGGGGTAAAGGTCAGCCGGGAGCTTTACGAAGAAGACCCCGCGAAATGGAACCCGCATGAGGTGCTCAAGGTTCCAAACGCACAGTTGCGGTGCAGTCTCCTGAAAAAGATGGGATTCAACTTGCTGCTTGACAAGATAAAGCCCAGGATACTTGACCACTCTGATGATGGCGGCCAGCTGCTTGAAATAGATTCAGGCATCCGCGAAGGGTCTGTTTTCGGGGTGGATAAGATGATGCGTCTTGTCAAGGTCGTCTGCCCCTCAACACAGCAGGTATATCTGCTGCGGGTGCCTCCAAACATAAGCAAGTTCGAACAGGCAAGGCAGTGGACATTCGGACTGCAGCGTGAAGGCATAGAGCAAGGCGCTCATTTTGAGCTGGTCAAGGAAACATGAGAGATAGTGTCTCCAAGTGTTGGCCTGGCAGGAAGGTCTTAAACGGCCTTCCTCCAGTTGCTGTCAACTTAGCGGTATCAATGCACCGGCGATTTATGCGTCACTAGCATCATATGAACTACGAGGCGATTCGCATCAGGAGGCGATTGGGGGAAAGTTTTGATCGTGTCTTTTATCGAATCAACGACTTTGTCGTCAGCCTGGCTGCGGAGAGTAGTGTTTGCGACGTTAGCCGTTTCGTTGATTTCGTATTCGTAGCCGCGGATGATGACGACATGAATGCCGGCGTTACAGATATGCCTAATATCCCCCAAATGCGCGGGGCCTACCCCGCCGAGCGGCGTTGCAGGCCCCGAAAAAGTTAACACAAGCTTTAAAACTACGGCCAGAGTATCGGCCCAGTCATCCACTGCTGCCCTATTACGGCAAAGTCACCAAAGTTAACTATCTCAGGAGTGCTGCTCTTGATATTGGCGATATTGGAGAAAGGCACATAGCCCGTCCCGCCGGTTCCAATGTAGCCGGCTTGAGCGTCTGACAAGGCATAGTCGTAAATCTTGAAATCATCTATCTTGCCAAACCACGACTCGGCGCCCTGGTTGCGTCTGCCCATTCGGAAACTCTCAATCGCGACGCCGGGCGTAAGGATAGGCCAGGTAGCATTACCATCAGCAATCTTCTCGCCGTTATGATAGATGCGCAGCTTGTTGTTGACGCCGTCCCGGACGAAGGCATAGTGATGCCAGCTTCCTGCAAACGCGCTCAACGGCATTCCCCATAAAGACACTTCATTATTGTCCGAACTACCTTTGCCATATCTGAAGTAGGCGCTCGAACCTGTCCCAGCCCGCGGTAACGGGCACCAAATCTCGATGACCTCGTTCT
>CAISVC010000558.1 GCA_903888815.1 uncultured Fibrobacterota bacterium | reverse complement strand
GCAATGCTCGCATCATCCTCCTTGCGCGCTTCCCCCTGGCTCAGGTAATGCGAAAAATCCGAGGATGCAACGACCAGCGTATGAGCATCGATGAGAGGATAAATCATGTCCGCCGCCTTCTGGGGGTCCACGTCGTGGACCAAAAGCGGCACTATTTTAAACGAGGCAAGCCGCACCTGCAGAAACGGAAGCTGCACTTCAAGGCTGTGCTCAGGCTCATGGGCCCGGTCATCCGTATAAACCATCTTGTTTTTGAGCAGCTTCTGTATCCGCTCCTGATCCACCGCTACCTTTCCGAGCGGCGTCTCGAACCATGCGGCGCCGGACGCGGCAATTCCATGCACCGGCACATGATGCGGCGGGCCGAGCAGGATAACGGTTCTGACATTTTTATCTATGGCCGCATACCCTTTGCCGGCAACCGGGCCTGAAAAAACATAGCCCGCATGGGGGCTGACGATAATGCGCGGCGCGACCGGAAGCGCCGAGCCCCCGGCGATGTATTGCTCCACGTCATGTTTGAGCGTGGCCGCATCGCCTGGATAAAACTGCCCCGCAACCGCGGGTTTCCTGACCGTCTCGCCTGCTGCTGCTGCTCTTTTAAACAAACCCATCATACAAATGACTCCAAGGATGAAAAGTTGTAAATATATTTTATTATTTATCAATTTCATAAGTACTCCCATAATACACTTTTTACCCGGGAGCCTCCGAGAACGCCTCGCTCCATAAAATAATGCTATACCTGCCAGACCCCGGGTATTTTCATCCCGCACTTCCCGCATTTCTCCCCCTTCATCCCCTTCACCTTTACTTGGTACCCTATCCTTTCGACCAGCAGGTTTTTGCATTTCGGGCAATAGGTGTTGGAATCGATGTCCGGTACATTGCCCACGTATACGTATTTCAGTTTTTCCTCGAACGCGATTTTCTGCGCCGCGACAAGGGTTTCCGTCGGTGTCGGGTAAAGCTGCGCGAGCTGGTACAACGGGAAAAAACGCGAAAAATGGAGCGGCGTTTCGGCGCCTGCGTTTTCCCTGATCCATACACACATCTTTCTTATCATGTCAACATTATCGGTCCATTGAGGCACGATAAGGTTGACAATCTCGACCCAGATCCTGTTTTTCTTCGCATTGAGTATGGTGTCGAGCACGGGCTTGAGTTTTCCGGCATTCAGGTTGCGGTACACCGCCTCGTCAAAGCTCTTGAGATCGATGTGCATTGCGTCAATATACTGAGCCATGTCAGCCAGCGGTTCCGGATTGATGTAGCCGGAAGTAACGGCCACATTCCTGAGCCCGGCCTTGCGGCCGAGTCTTGCGGTGTCGTACATGTATTCGATCCAGACGGACGGTTCAGAGTAGGTATAGGCGATCACCTGAGCGCCGCTCCTTTTCGCCTCGTCCACGATCTGCTGCGGCGAAGCATACGGCACATCGGTTTCAAGCGGGCTCACCTGGCTGATGGTATAGTTCTGGCAATTCCTGCAGCGCAGGTTGCACCCTGCAACGGCAATCGAATAGGCCGAACTGCCCGGCAGGAAATGATATAATGGTTTTTTTTCGATCGGGTCCGTGTGCATGGCGCACGGGTACCCGTACCCCAGCGTGACCATGGAACCGTTTTTGTTCTGCCTGCCGCGGCACACGCCGGTTTTCCCGTTGTTTAGAACACAGCCGTGCGGGCAGAGATCGCACTGAACCGCATCACTGCCGAACGCGTGCCAGTATTTTGCCGCATGATCGCCCTTGCGTTCCGCGGCAAATGCTCTGCTGCCGCACGCAGCGGCGCCGGCGTACATAACGGCTATTGTTTTTATCAGCGCGCGGCGCGTGATCATAAACAGGTGCCTTTAGCTAAAAAAATATTTATTGTTATTATGCATACAGCTTTCTTCTAGAAATATACTCCTCCACCGCGTCCGGAAGCAGGTGCCGGCAGGAGTACCCGCGCGCCAGGTACTCACGGATCATGGTGGCGCTCACTCCCCATTCGGGCGAAGGAAAGGTGCGGATACTGGCTCCGGCAAGCGACCGGGGAACTTTGACCGGATAGCCGGGGCGGTGCGCCACGCACAGGGTGACCATAGCCAGCACGTCGCGGCAACGCCGCCAGGTCTTTATCTCCTGTAAATTATCGGACCCCACGATGAAATAGAAATGCCGGCCCGGAAAATCCTGCGCCAGCTTCCGGAGCGTATCGACAGTATAGGAGACGCCTTTTCTCCTAAGCTCACCGTCCCATACCGTGAATGATGGTTCGCCGCGCACGGCAAGGCAAAGCATGGCGAGACGATCGGCGGCGGAAGCGATTACGTGCGCTTTATGCGGAGGAAGGCCGGAGGGAATAAAAAGGATCTTTGACAAACCGAAATAGTCGCGCGCAAGCGCTCCGACTGCCAGGTGGCCGTTGTGCACCGGATCGAAAATGCCGCCTGCGATGCCAATGGTTCCGGCAGGCGCCCGCAAAAGCCGGGGCGGACGAAACCGGCGCGCCGCGTCATTACTCTTTGCAGCGGGCGAGCAGTTGCTGTGCTTTAACGGCAATTTCGCCCGTTTTTTCCTGCGCAATGATCTCATCGAGCACCTCTCTGGCTTCAGCCTTCCGGCCGAGTTCTATGAGCAGCTGCCCCATATTGAGCCGAGCATGTGCCGTAAACTGCGAGGCAGGATAATCGGTGATGAACGTTTTATAATAGACGATCGCAGCCTCTTTTTCGCCGGTCTTCTGGTAGAATTTTGCGACGGCGAACTCTTTTTCCGAAAGCTTATTGGTGGCGATTTTCAAATACTTCTGCGCGCTGTCGGCAAAGGGCGAGGAAGGATAATTTTCCAGAAAATCGCTGAAACTTTTCTGGGCCTCCCTGGTTTCGGTCTGGTCGCGGTCGACCGACAGCGATGATTTAAAAACGCAATAGCCGATTCTAAACTGCGCTTCCTCAAAAAACGGGGATCGCGGGTAGTCCTGCGTAAAACGGGTGAATTCCAGTTTTGCATCGGTATACATCCTCATATGCACGAGCGACATGGCAAGGTAGTATACAGCGGTGTCCATGACCCTGTTGCCGGCGCACTGCAGTTTGACATCGTCAAGAATGGTCTTTGCCGAAGAATATTTTCCGGCATTGAATTTTTTGATTGCCTTCGCGACACGCTCTGAACACTGGTAACGGTGCGGGTTGATTTTATTGCCCCCTGCACACGCCATAATCAGACACACCATCACCCCTACGCCAAACCCTGTTATATGCCTGATTCTCATCCAATTTATCCTTTAGTCAAGAAAGACGTCTTGTGAGGTATTTAAAATAGAATATGCATCATCTTCAAGGCGAATCGTTGGATTTTTTTTGCGCCAGGGGCGACGGAGTGTATCGGCTGAACGAAGTGAAGACGATAGTCTGCAGAGCTACAGGTGCGTAGCACCGCATAGCGATGCAGACCGACCAGCGGGCAGCACGGAGGAGAACCGACCTGCTACCTTTTAAAAAGGTAGCAGGTGGCGCCCGACAATATATTCTTCTCTTATTTAGACTTTTACTATTTTGTTACTATGATTCTTTATAGATATATCATCAAGGAGCACATCTTCCCCTTCCTCGCCTCGCTCAGCATCATCGTGTTCTATTTCACCCTGCAGCAGGCTGCCCTGCTCCTCAACAAGATCGTATCCAAGGGGCTTGACCCGCGCGTAGTGCTCGAAATATTCCTGATTCAGCTCGGCTGGATCATTGCACTGGCGATCCCCATGGCCATCCTTACCGCTTCGCTCTGGGTTTTCGGCAGGATGTCGGGCGACAACGAGATCACCTCGATAAAGGCGGCAGGCCAGAGCCTATTCCCGCTCCTTCTGCCGGTCTTCGCCGCGGCGGCGGTGTTCACCGTCTTCATGGTGTTCTTCAACGACCTCATTCTCCCGGATGCCAACCACCGGACCGCAAACCTCCTTTCGGACATCTCGCGCAAGCGGCCCGCCGCTTTTATAGAGCCCAAGGTGCTCATCAACGACTTCGCCGGTTATAACATCTATGCCGATGACGTGAATCCGCGGACAGGCGCTCTCAGAGGCATCAGGATTTTCTGCGACCTGCCGGGCCAGGACCCGTCCACGACGGTGGCCGCCCGCGGCATCATCAGAATGACGGCCGACCAGCAGTATCTCGAGTTGACGCTGTATGACGGAGAGACACACAGCCTGTCCCGCCAGAACGGCAAAGACTACTTTCTGGGCCGCTTCAAGCAGCAGGTCGTCTTCATTAAAAACATTGATACCAAGCTCGAACGGACAAACTCGAGTTATCGCAGCGACCGCGAAATGAACTCGAAGGCCATGCTTGACGAAGTCGCCCGCCTCAAATCCGACAACGCCGCATCGCTTTCCGATTACCGCCGTTTCATCGATTCGCTCATGCTTCAGGTAAAGCGTCTTGATTCAGCGGCGACATACGGCGCCGCGGGAAAAGACACCGCACCGGTCCCGGCGGACTTTTC
>CAISVC010000557.1 GCA_903888815.1 uncultured Fibrobacterota bacterium | reverse complement strand
GTTAACAAGTTGAAGAGCGACCTTCTGGCGACCGTCTCACATGAGCTGCGCACGCCGCTGGCAGCAATAAAAGGTTACGCCACGATGATACTCGACTATTATGCCCGGTTTAGCGCCGCGGAGACCAAGATGTATATCGAGTCTATCGATAATGCTGCGGACCGGCTGGCAAAACTGATAGATAACTTCCTGGACACTTCGCGCATGGATGCCGGCCTGCTCATACTGGAAAAAACCCGGGTGAATATCGCCGGTCTCATCAAGGAAGCTATTGAGGAGGCTACTCTCCTGGCCAAGAATCATCACATTGTCACGCAGATAGTCAAACCTTTGCCCAGGGTGTATATTGATACCAAGCGTATCCGCCAGGTACTGGACAACCTCATTGATAATGCCTTTAAATACTCTCCGGCGGGGACGGAAATTGTGGTATCGGTGAAGAAAACCGGACACGAGCTGGTAATCGGCGTGGCTGACCAGGGCCGGGGCATACCCCCCGATGAACTGACCAGAATCTTCGACCGTATGTATCGCATAGAGCAGCGGCTGGCCAGCGGCGCCAGCGGCATCGGTCTGGGATTACATGTCTGCCAGCGGCTTGTGGAAGCCCACGGCGGCCATATCTGGGCGGAAAGCACCCTTGGAAAAGGTAGTATCATTCAATTTACGCTTCCCCTCCCCGTTACCCCGAAAAGAAAAGACCATGAAACTCTGGAAAACGTTGCCGGTAAAACCCTCGTCAGGCATAAAAAGTAGTCTTTTGCGCCGGAAAGAGAGGTGCTGAGATGCCAAAAAAGAAAGCCATGATTCTGGTGGTTGATGATGATATCCGCATGTTGCGCATGATGAAGCGCATGCTGGAGCTGGAGGATTTTGTGGTCATCACGGCCAACAGCGGCGATATTGCTTTAAAATTATTTGAAAAGGAATCTCCTGCCTTGGTCATTCTCGACATCATGATGCCGGATATGGACGGATACACGCTATGCAAGCGCATCCGCGAGTTTTCTCAAGTCCCGATTATCATGGTTACCGCCCGCGGCGATGATAAAGAGAAGGTGGAGGGACTCAATATCGGCGCGGACGATTATGTGACCAAACCTTTCTCCGCCAGCGAGCTGGCCGCCAGGGTGCGCGCGGTGCTGCGGCGCATGGACAACCAGGAAAGCCCCCAGCGGGCAACCTTCTGTTACAAGGACTTGACAATCGACTTCACCTCACGGCGGGTAATGGTCAATAATCATGACCTCGAACTAACGTCGACGGAATATAAAATGCTGTCCTATATCTCCCTGAATGCCGGCCGCGTGGTTACGCCGGACCAGCTTTTAGTCAAAGTCTGGGGCGAAGAATATATCGGGGCGGCGCATCTTCTCCAGGTGAATATCGCCCGGCTGCGGAAAAAATTGGGCGATAATGCTAAAGACCCCGACTATATCCTGACCCGCCCCGGCATCGGCTACATCATGACAAAAACGTCCTGACCGGGTATCTTCTCCGGACACAAAAGTCAGTGAGGTCTTCCTGAAAACGGAAGACCTTTCTTTTTCTCTCCTTCAAAATAAAATCACATCGGGATATTTTCTCCTGTTAATCGCCCGGTCTGGCAATTCTTTTGTGCTAATCTTGACATTTTTGTGAATGTTAAGCCGATAGATGTGACTTCATCGTGAGCCGGCCCTATTACACTCAAGAGACAACCAGTTAAAGGCGGGGCCAGTGCGGAAAATCGTTACATTTATCCTTATCATTATCACGGCCTTATTCTTCATACCGCGGC
>CAISVC010000556.1 GCA_903888815.1 uncultured Fibrobacterota bacterium | reverse complement strand
TGACGGCATCGGTGACCGCGCCATGGACGACTGCATGGCCTTACGGAGGGAATCGATACGGTTCTTAGACTGAAGAGAATCAACCCGCGCCAGGGACTGTGCGGCAAGCTCGTTCGAAAAGCGCCGGATCTGATCGAGCAGCTCCCGCTGACGCGCCGTTGTTCCCTGATTCCGGCTTTCGCTGCGCGAGAGCATTTCCTGTTCCTTTGAAAGCTGTTCGGCACGCAGTGCCAATTCGGCAAGTTTCCGGTCCTCTTTGAGCATTTCGAGGAGCTTAAGAACATTGTCGAGCTGTTCTCCGAGTTTTGGAAGCAGAGCCTGGACTTTTTCAACAGCCTGCCGCATTTCCCGCCAGGTGACCGGTTTTTCAATATCTTTCATGTTAAAAAGCAGACTGTCGCCGTATTGCCTGACAAGCTCATCGACCGCTTTACGCACTTTATCGAATTTCTGCGCAAGTTCCTCCCCCACCGTTCCCTCATGCTTCATCTTCTCAATATTGTCCCGGAGCGACCGGACTGCCTGCTTCAGTGAATCGGCCTGCGCCTCAAACTCCTGCTTGACGTCACGGAGTATCTGCTTCTGTTCCCACGTAAGTTCCTTTCTGCCGCCGCTTGCGGCTTTCACGACCCTTTCAAGCTGCTCCTGCAGCTCGCCCTGCCTGTCACGCATCGCACCCAGCGTTTTTTCCGCATGATCTTCCCGCTCCGCAAGCTGCCGGTGGATCTCTTCAAAACCCGGAATCCTGAAGGCAAATGTGTCCGAGGTGCCCCCTTGCGGTTTTCCCGCAGGCTTTGTGTCCGTGATTTCAGCCCAGTAGAACACGGTATCGCCGGGATACAGTGAAAGCTCGGTCAGATGCCAGATAAATGCGGTGCGGATAAGCGGCGGCATATCGGGCGCCGAAAGATCCCGCTCGCCTCCGCTGTTCTCCCGCCCGCCGCTGACCCGCCATTTAAGTGCCAGCGAACGTATGCCGATATCATCCGCTCCCTCCACGGCAAGCGTTTCAACCTGTTCGGGCCGCAGGTCTTTGTTGAAACCTGGCTTGACAATCTGGACTGACGGAGGTTCATCGGGAATGCAGCCGATATGGAAAGATGGCAGCGAATCGCTTTTCTGCCCGAACGTATCGACAAGTGCGAAGGTGTAGTTGCAGGACGCCGCCACCTTCAATACCCCTGACGCACCGGCTCCCGATACGGTAAAACGCAGGGAATCGCCGTGCCTGATGGCAGGCAGGCGGTCGCGTACGAGCCACGCCCCGGACAGGCGGTTTGATTCTATGGCAATGTGTGCACGTGAACCGGCGAAGGCCTCAAAATTGCCCTGACCCTCGGGCAGCGTGCGCTGCGGCCTTCTCGTATAGGCGGGCGGCCGCAGCGTGACGTTCACGCGCATAAGACGCGGCGGCGGTACTACCGTCACGGTATCGGTCCGCAGCGGCGTACTGCCGAACGCAAACCGGTAAAGGAAGGTGCTTTTAACGCTGTCGAGGCGGTACGTAAAAGCGCCGATTGAATCAGGCCTGAGCAACATGCCTGACAGACGCTCTCCGTCGGGCGTGAGGATCGCGCAGCGGCACGAGGGAAATCGCGCAGGCTTTGCGACGAGCCGGAGATGCACGGTTGCGTTCATGGCCACGGCCGTTGATCCGGGCGAAACAGCGATACTGAACCGCGAAAGACTCGAAAATGGCAGGTTCCAGTAATCGAGGAGCCGCGGCGAAAGAAAAGGATTTAAAAAGCACCACAACCCCAGAACGAACGATGCTGCCAGCAGATGCGCGGCATGGCGCGGCCGTTCCGGCGAACGCGG
>CAISVC010000555.1 GCA_903888815.1 uncultured Fibrobacterota bacterium | reverse complement strand
GCGCGATAGTTATTATCACCGACACTTTTTTACTCATTGAGCATCCCCTTTTTTAAAACAAAGACATCCTATTTTATAATACATTCTTTTTTTTGAAAATACAGCAGAATTTTTAGAAAAGAAATATCCCCACCCTCCGCAGATGGGAAGCCCACGGTTTCTTCATATCGGGAGTCACCAAGATTGCCTCGCTTCCTGGGGTCCCCCAGCTACCCCCTATGTTCGCTCGACAACCTTGGTGACTCCCTAGTTCGTACATTCCTCTATCTCTGTAACAACCTCTTTTTTCACAACAGGAATTCGATATTTGTGTTAATTATGTCTATCCCACTTCCAGTTCCGCCTGCGCGTCCACCACATCGCGGTTGATGAGCGTCAGCGCCTCGTGCATGCGCTCAGAGAGCAGCGGATCAGGAATGCGGTCGCGCAGCGTGCGCAGGAGCTGGATGGTCATGCGCAGCAGGCGGACCAGGTCGCCTTCGGGCACGCCGAACGCCAGAAGCTCTTTTAAGGTACATCCGGAGGCCCAGGCATAGACCGGTGCGGCGAGCGAGAAATCCATTTCACGGACCGGTGCGGTAATATGATGATGGATCTCCCCTGTCCGCAGCCGGTGGATTACCTTTTCGGCTTCGAACTTGAGGCGTACCGACGACGGAACCACCGCTTTCCGGCGTCGTGATTCCTCGGTCACGATCGCGGCAAGAACGACCGGCAGCTGCTGGACCGTGCACTCGTCGAAGCTGCGGGAATAGTAAAGTTCGGCGGTCTGTATCTCATAGCCGCTCACGGCGGCGGCAAGCCTACCTTTTTCCGTGAGCACCGTGCCGTCAAGAAATCCCATGGCCTGCAGGAACGAGATCCGGTTATTAATCTGCTCCTCCTCCTTCTGATACTGCTTCGTGAGTGCGAAAACACCCCGCTTGAAATTATGCAGGCTGCGCCGGAAAATATCGAAGGAGCCTTCGCCGAAACGGCTGTACAGATTCAGTATGGTGGAATAGGAAGCGTAAAAACGGCTCGAAATTCTTTCATTGGTGCCGTACAGGAGCCGTTCGAGATGCCGGGGGTCGGTCGCTTCGGGGATCACCTGCGAATACACGTAGCCCTCTTCGTCCATGCCGCGCCGTCCCGCACGGCCGGCCATCTGGTTGTACTCCCTTGTCATAAGGTAATTAAACTGGACGCCGTCGAACTTTTCGAGCTCGTCAAAAACCACGGCGCTCGCCGGCATGTTGATCCCGAGCGCGAACGTCTCGGTGCAGAAAAGCAGCTTGATGAGGCCGGCGGTGAAAAGCCGTTCCACGATTTCTTTGGCTGCCGGCAGGATCCCCGCGTGGTGAAACGCACAGCCTGCCTCCCACAGCGAGCGCAGGTAGCCGATTTTATCGTATCCGTCAAGATGGTACTGCCGGGTAAGGTCGTCCACCATTTCGCGCACCTGCTCCTTTTCGGCAGCGGAAAGGAGATTCAGCCGCCGGTGCATTTCCGCGTTCCGCTCGCACGCCCGGCGGTTGAAGCAGAAATAGAGCACCGGCACCTGCCCCTGCCGGAGCACCATATCGATGATCGACCGCGACGACGGTTTGTGCCTTAAAAACCTTTTCCGCTCCGCAGGGTTGCTCCGGTACTTGCGCTTGATGGCCTTGAGGTTCATCATGCCGAATTTCGGATGGAAAAACGAGTGGCGCAAGGGTATGGGGCGGTGCGTTTCCTCGATCACCGTGAACTGCGTCTGACGGACCGTCCCCATCCACGTAGCAAGTTCGCGAATGTTTGGGACCGTGGCGCTGAGGCACATGAAGCGGATTTCATGGGGCGCCAGAATGATGCTCTCTTCCCACACCGTGCCGCGTTCCGGATCGTCAAGATAGTGGAT
>CAISVC010000554.1 GCA_903888815.1 uncultured Fibrobacterota bacterium | reverse complement strand
CCGCTTCGGTCCCGATTTTAACGTACGGCAGATCCTCCTGGTAGACATTGGCTATAGCCCATACCTCCAAGAGGTCGGCGACTTTATAGAGCTCCATGCCGGGCATGACGTTCTGGCCGGCCACCACCATTTTCTCGAGCACCACACCGTTTGAGGGCGCAAAAATGGTCATGGTGCGCTTCGCCGTACCCCGGTTCTCAATCGCCGCCAGTTCGCTTTCGGGAATGTCCCAGTTTAAAAGACGCCGCTTGCTGCTTTCGACAAGGTCCGCCGCGCCTTTGCGCGCATTGTCCGAAGTGCCCTCGGGCAGATTTTTCAGGTAACGTACCGCCTGCAGATACTCGTCCTGCGTACTGACAAGATCCGGGCTGTAGATCTCCAAAAGCGGCTGCCCCTTTTTCACGGCCTGGCCGGTATAATCAATATAGAGCTTTTCGACCCACCCCATGATCTTGGTGTTGACGATGCTTATTGCCGTCTCGTTAAGGTCGATATTGGCAGAGACATGAATCTCCTTTTTCAGGCTGCGCGCTGCCACGGTCTCGGTCGTCACCCCCATGTTCTGCACCGTGGTGGGATCGATTTTCACCGCACCCGCTTCACCCCCCGCCTCGTCTTCGTACACCGGCACCAGGTCCATGCCGTCCGGCGCCTTGCCGGGCTTGTCCGAGATATGCGAAGGGTTCATGGCGTCGCGATAGTAAAGTACTTTGCGTTCCTTTTTGCTTCCCGACGGGCCGGGTGCCGCGACCGGGGCATTGACCGGCACGAGTTTCATCCCGCAGATGGGACAGGTTCCGGGTTTGTCCGACAGGTAATTCGGATGCATGGGACAATGGTAGATTTGCTTCTGGGCAGGTGCCTGCGCTTCAATTCGGGACTTCTGACAGGAAATAAACGCCCCTGAAAGGCCGGTAACGACCAGTCCGCCGATAAGGATTATTGGGATGGTTTTCCTCAAACGGATCATTGACGACCTCCTTTAAGCGATTGTCCGATTTCCTCAATGCTCAGCCCGACGGCGCGCTCGAGCTGCGCCTGGCTTGCTAAAAAATTCATGACCGCCATGTGGTAGTCCTGCTTCGCCATGAGCAGCATTCGCTCGGCATCGATGAGCATTAAAAAATCCTGTTTCCCGGTTTGATATGCCGCGATGACGGATTGCAGTGTCTGCGTCGCCTGGGGAATAATGGTCTGACGGATGATTTGAATCTGCGCCTGGTTGCATTCCACCTTCGCGACAGCGTCCCGGACCTGCGATGCAACCATATTGTGCATGGCGTTATAATCCTGCGTCGCTTGCGACACCAGCGCTTCGGAACTGCTGGCACCGGCTGAATATTTTTTCAGCGACCAGGGCGCGACAGGGATGGAAAGTCCGACCATGAGCGCCCAATAGTCGGGGTTCTCCGCCATCTGCTTGTAGGTTCCCCGCACCATGAAATCCGGATAAAACTCTTTTTTCGCAGCCCTGAGCTCGGCCTGCTGCATTGCGGTATTGAGTTTCATGGATACAAGCTCGGACCTGTTCACCTCGGCAAGCGACATTATTTTATCTATGATCAATTGTAAAGACGGAGACTGGATTTCCGGCAGCAATGGGATCACTGCATCCATCGGTTTATTGCGAAGCGCATTTATCATGGCAAGTGCCGAAATGCGGTTCTGCTCCAGATCGATGCTGTCCTTGGTGATTAAAGAGATTTCGGTTTGGGCGCGGAGGATATCGGATTGCGTTCCTATTCCCACTTCGTATTGTTTACGGGCGATCTCTTCAAAGTTTTTCAAGAGGCCGCGTTTTTCAAGCAGTATCTCTTTTTTGCGGTCGATAAAGTAGAGTTCATAATAGGCCGTCTTTACGTCGCGGATCAAATCATCGGCCAAAGTCTGCTTGTCCGCATCTAGCATTTCCGAACGCTTCTTTTCGGCGCTTGACATTGCCGAAAGCTTGCCGGGAAAGGGCAGCATCTGCTGCAACGAATAGTCGACCTCCATTTGATTTTTAAAGGGATTTGGAAAAGAATTGATCGGGGCCTGATAGAATTCAACGCCCACCTGCGGCGGATCGAGGCTTTTTTTTGAGGCAGCCGAGGCTACGGCGACCTTATACCCGGCGGCCTTGAGAGAGGGATTGCCGGAGAGCACCTCCTGAAGCAGCTCGTGCAATTGCGTATCGAAAATCTGCTGATTTGCTACACTGTCGACCTGCGCGGAAGCAGTAAAAAAAATGCAGAGTATGATCCCGGCAAAAAGCGATACTGCTCTTTTCAAACCGCTGGCACCCTTTTGGTTTTTTCGAGCATTATTCATATGAAACGCCCTCGACCTTGAGTAATAGCAATTATCATTCCCGATAAAGCTTTCTGGATAAGCGTAAACTGCGAAGGGGGGATTTAAATGCGCAGCGGACAGAATACGCGGGGACAAGAAATGAGTAGGGGCGGCGCTGTTGCCGCAATTGAGGTTCGCATGTAATTAAAGCCCTGCCAAGTCATTACGGCAGGGACGGCTGACAGAAAACGAAGCGAATTAAAGGTATTATTCTCAGTAACAAATAAGGCTGTTTCGTGCCGCTGCGGCGCAGCCGGTACCGTACAATTGCAGGGCAAAGTGCTCAAAGGAACGTTTTTCTGCGGCACATGGCCGGGTTTATTTGTGGCATCATTTGTGCAGCAACAGCATTTGTGCGAAGCGCCCTTGCAGCAGGCACAATATGAGGATTTTGCAGTCCGGCACTGCGGCGCGGCAAATACGGCGCCCTGCATCACAAATAAACAAATAAGAAAAACCGATAGTATTCGCATTTTGCACCTTAATAAATATTACCGTATAACTACGAAGATGTAAAGGGG
>CAISVC010000553.1 GCA_903888815.1 uncultured Fibrobacterota bacterium | reverse complement strand
GTCTTGAAGGATGAGGAAAATAAGTACGGCAAGCCTCCTTATCGCGGCGGGTCGCCCTTCCTGATCGCCCACAGCCTGATCGGCAAGGGGTATTTGGATTATCTTGAAAGCATCCAGTGCGAGCACACCTACCTCAAGCGGCAGATCACGGATATCGTGTCTCAGAACGCTTTCCGGCGGTATTTTGCCAACATCGGCGATTCCGGGATGAATATCAAGGATTATGAGAATAATTCAGCGATGAACGCCCTGATCCGCTGCGACGGCGATATCAGCGAAAGAAACATCAGGGAAGAGAAGAAAACCCCGCTTTACCCTGAAATGTTTGAATACTTGGAAATGCTGAAAATCGAAAAGGACGAACGCATCCCCACTCCAAGGGCCTACGGCGGCCTTGAAGGGGCCAAGGATGAGCGAACCTACCGGGGGAAGCAGCTCAAAGTCAACCAGGCCAGCAAGAAACTCCTGCTGATGATGCGATCCTACATGGAAGAGGTTTTTGCGCCGCTGTTCCAGGATACGCTTGAATGTATCGCCAAGTTTATGAAGAAAACGACGGTCGTGCGGTATCTGAACGAGGATTATAACATCAGTCCGGAAGACATCATCTGCAAATATGCGCTGGTCGTCAACGTCGGATTGGGATCGCATGACAAGCAGGACCTCGTGGTGAAGCTCCAACAGTTGATCCAGCTTTCCATGACGGAGATGCAGACCGGGATCATCACCGCCCAGAACCTTTTCTACATGCACCAGGAGCTTGTCAAGGCGATGGGATTCCTGAATACGATGGATTTTGTCACCGACCCGAAGCTGAAAGAGACGATCATGCAGCTTGTCCAGATGATCGCCATGTTTATGAATCACATGGCCGGGATGCACGAGGACCCGGAGATGATGCAGGCGATGGACGCTATGAACAAAATGATTCAGCAGGTCATGCAGGCGTTAGGGATTCAGCAGGAGCCGGAAAAGGGCGGTCAGAACGCGAAGGGGACGCAGACGGGCCAGGAACCCGCAGCCATTCAGGAGCAACCGGCAAACACGTTCCCGCCGCAGACACGGATCACAGGAGGAGATTTCCATGCGTAGAAGGATGAAGATGAGAACCAAAGCCGAACGATTAGATTGTTACAAGAGCTTGTTCAATTGGAAGCAAGTATTGGGTCTGGACCCCCCTGATTTTGCCGAAGCAATCGCCCCGGACGTGATTCTGCTTGGCCGACATGCGAAAGCGGCTCTTGCGAACCCCGCTTTTGATGCGGCATTCAAGAAGATTGAGGCGGAATTTATCAAGGCATGGAAGACATCCACCCCGTCTGAGTCGGAAGCAAGGGAGAAAATATACTACCGGATGGAGGGATTAGCCCAGGTGAAGCTGAAACTCCAGGGTATGTTGGCGAATATGGAAATGGAACTCTCGGCAAGAGAGAGAAATAAACCGGGCCAGTCCTGAAAATGGAAGCCCAAAAGGAGAACAAAATGGGAAAAGAGGCAGCAGAAGCCGTAATAACGGCCAGTCAGCAGACGCCGGAAGAGATTGCAGCGGCAGCCGCCGCAGCGACCGAAGCCGCACGGATAGCGGCAAAACAGCCGTACACGCAAGCGGAGATTGATGCGTTTACGCCTACAAGCGATATTGATCTTGAAAGAGTCCCCCAACCCTTGAGGCCAGTCATAAAAAATATGACCAGGGACTTCAAAGAGGTTCAAAAGGGCTTTACAAAGGTATCGCAAGAGAACGCGGATCTTAAAAAGACCCCGCCTACGCCGGAAAAATATTTTGAGGATGCCAAGAAGAACGAGGTTTTTGTTGAATTTCTCAAAAACCCGGACAAGGTGCGGGCCGACATTTACGCAGAGATTCGCAAGGCCCGTGCAGCCGATAACGCCGATGATGTCGATTATTGGACGATGATCAAGGATGATTTCATCTCCAAGAAGATCGAGGTTTCCGAAAAGCAGCGGCAGGCCGATGCAGACGAAGTAAGGACTATTGCGGAACTCGGAGCGGATGCGCCTGCCTTGGTGGATTATGCCAAAACGCTCGGATTCAGCGAAAGGGAATTCAAGAACAAACCCGCTTTGAGAGAAGCCGTAAAGAAGGCTTATCACATAGCAAACGCGGCGGAAATAGCAGCCCGGAAAGAGGTCAAACCTAATCCTCAGCAGGTCGCAGCTCCGGCAGGGCGAGCGGGTGGTGTCGTTGATGAAGGCAATGACGAAGAGAAAATTTTAATGAACCCCGATACGCCAACCGATGTTCGGATGTCGATTTGGGCTAAACGAAAAAAATAAGGAGATTTGAAAATGGGAAATTCATTTGTTGATACAGTAAAAGTTGTCGGGGATAAAATGCTCGAATTCCTCGATGGTTATTCAGACTTGGCGAGCAAAGTGGACCGGAGTTTGGAGTCCAGTTTTGAAATGTCGGCGGAAAGCTACGGGCAGTCGGTCAATGTCCCGAAACCGCCCCGGTATTCCAGCCAGGACGGGCCGGTCATTTCACAGGTTTCTACGGTGAATATTTCCACTATTCCCGTGGCGATTGACCAGTGGAAGAACGTGACCATTTCCCTGTCTGCGTTGGACCGGAATTACAACGCTAAGGAGTTTGACGCATGGGCTGAAAAGTATCTGAAGCCGATGGTATCCCCGCTAATCAACAACGTCGATACCGCTATTTTCGGCCTCTACAAAAAGGTCGCAAACCATGTCGGAACACCGGGAACCGGATTCGGGACCACGGCCGTGACCGCTCTTGATTTGATGGGCGCTGCACGGGAAATGCTGACCTACCAGAACACGCCGAAGGAAGATCGGGTTTGCTACTTGAACCCGACCGGATCGAGGAAGTTCTCCGCAGCCATGGGAACCAATTATAACCCGATTGGACCCGTTGGTTCGATGATCCAGAGCGGCAATGCGTTCAGGACAGAAGGTTTTGAGATGTACGAGGGGACCAATGTGGCGATCCATACATGCGGGACAATAGTTGCAAATACCAGCACCACGCAGAGCAACGGCGCACAGGTAGGAAACTCCATTCTTTTGAAAAACTTTTCTACGGCAACGACTCTTCTCGCGGGAGATGTTGTCTGTTTCGCTACTCTCTATGAAGTCAATCCTACCAGCGGCAAGTCAACCGGGACATTGAAGCGATTTGTGATAAACGCGGATGTTACAGCCGCTTCAAATGCAGGAACGATTTCTATTTCACCTTCGATCATTCCTTCCGGTCCGTTCAAAAACGTAACGGGGGCCACTGCGGATGTTACCAGCCTTGCCGATAGTACCGTAATGACCATACCTACCCAGTTGACGACTAACACCGCCCGGTCCGACGCGCAGCAGTTGGCTTTCTGGAAAAAGGCTCTCGGCCTGGTCTGCGTTCCTATCAGAGCGCCTGAAGGTTTGAAGCCGATCACGCGGAGCTGGAATGGGCTTTCCATTACCCTGACCATCGGCGCGGATATTTTCCAGTATGCAGAGTATTTCAGGGCTGATATTGCATACGGGACTGTCGCATTTTATCCTGAAAATTGCGTCAGAATCACTAACTAAACAACCTAACCCGGATTCTAAGGAGGATCAAAATATGAGTAACACAGCAGGATTAAAAATCTTCACGACTGAGGATTTCGCGTATCGAAACGTAATCACGAAAGCGGGAACCTATACGGTTCTTGCGGCGGATGAACTCGTACAGGTCAACGGCACCTATACCATGACCTTGCCGCCTCTTAATTCATTGGCTGCATTGCTGACGAAGAAG
>CAISVC010000552.1 GCA_903888815.1 uncultured Fibrobacterota bacterium | reverse complement strand
CGAACAGAAACGGCCTCACCTCGCGGGCGCATTGCTTTAAATCGATTTCCCCGCAGCGGCGCAGCAGCTTTTTCCGCAATGACTCTTTAGTGTCAATATTCAGCTTTGCGGAAAGGTAGTTCATGTCCGGCGCGGTCTTTCCCATAAGGAAAATGACGTCGAAAATGTCGCGGCCCATCGGCCTTTTGCGGGTAAAAAGACAGGTTATTTTCTGGGACAGCAGTACGGCAGGGGGAACGGCGGCGATTCTCACGAACACATCGAACCTGTTCAGTATTATTTTTTCCGGAACATACGCATATTCCTGCGGCTCGGTATCGACCTGAATCGTCAGCACTTCATCGCGGTGCCGGGAAATGCCCGCATCGTAAAGAAGCCGGGGAAAGCGGACGTGCAGGTGAAAGGCGGAGGTAACCACGATCTTCCTGCCGACCTCATACCCTTGCAGCGATAATTCTTTCACAATGCCGTCCCCGAGCTTGCCGAAATCGTCAGGCGTCAATCCCTTGTTGTCAAAATCAAGGTCTTCGGAAAACCGGCTGCTTCCATGAAGCACATGTATGGCGGTCCCCCCCATGAACGCCAGTTGTTCCGCCCAGGCCGAACGGAATATATGCTCAAGAATCTTGTATTGGAGGTACTCCCTGAGCAGGTTTCTCTTGAAACTCCGCAATGCCGGCGGATAAAATGATTCGATATGTTCAAAATCAAGCATTGTTCATATACCTCAATAATCCGTGGACCCTGTTCTTAAGCGCCTTTATCCCGATTTTTTCGCACAGTGATTCCATTTTTACCCGATCGACCTTTGCACGAAAGACCTCGGCGTTGATCCTGAGCGATTCAAAATCGTCGGCGGCCTTCAGATTTGCATGAAGGTAGAGATAATCGATCAAAGCCTTTTCTATCACGGCGATTTTAAACCTCGCGTCCCTGTCCTCAACGATTGTATACCCGGAAAACGCCCTGCGCAGCAGGGAGTGATATGAAAAATTTCCGGCGAACGTTGAAAATCCGGCTGTTTTGCGCGTTGAGGCGGAAACGATACCATACGTCGTCTCCGGAATAAGGCCATACCAGGCCAGGGCGGTTTCGCACGTCACATACGACGGCGAATAAATGCGATTGGCGATTTCATAGAGAACCGGCTCGGAAAGCCTGGTATCGGAAAAAATATAATACCCTCGAACGATCTTTTTAATATATCCTTTTTCCTGCCATTCATTGAGCCGTCTCCGGTGGAACCTGCTGTCCGCCATCCGTATATCCCTGAGGGAAAACACGTTGAAACTGCCGAGCTGCTCTTTGAAGTGAATAAATCGCATAATATTTCTCGATAATGCTAATATTAGCCTTTTGGAGAAATATAATATACTCCCGTAACGGTATCCAATTGAGAAAGGTAATCAAACGGAAAAAGGCCGCTTCGCGGGATCGAGGTTTTTAAGGAATTCTTCAACCGGAGCGAGGACGATACATAATACTCATGTTATAATTTATAACACTTGTCTGTTATAAAACCAACACCTGCTCACCCTTCAGCTTTATTTTCACAAAGCGACAGCGGGACAAGGGGGCAGAGGAAACGAGTGTTTTATACCATCGTATAAAATACTTGCGAGTAATTTATACTATCATGTAATTTAGCAGTATCCTATGATTACCCGATATTTATTCGAACCGGTCAAAAGAGACCTGTCAAAAAAAATGGTGCTGATCGCCGGCCCCCGGCAGGTGGGGAAAACCACGCTTGCATTGCAGCTCGCGGGAAGCGAAAAAGGCTACCTGAACTGGGATGTGCCTGAACATCGGGAACGCATATTACGGCGGCGCCTGCCGGATACTTCGCTGTGGGTGTTTGATGAACTGCATAAATATCGATCGTGGCGCGCCTATCTCAAGGGACTGTACGATGCAAAGACGCTGACGCGAAATCAGAAAATTCTTGTTACCGGCAGCGCTCGTCTCGATTATTACCGTTTCGGAGGCGATTCTCTTCAGGGAAGGTATTTTTTCTGGCGACTGCACCCGCTGTCGGTCGCCGAACTGAAAATAGGAACCCTTCGCGATTTTATGGAGCTTCTCACGCTGGGCGGCTTTCCGGAGCCTTTTTTCAGCAGTTCGGAAATCGAATCAAAACGCTGGTCTCGAGAGTATCGTACGCGGTTGATTCAGGATGATCTTTTAAGCCTTGAACATATCAGTGATGTGGGGAATCTCGAATTGCTCATGCTGCGTTTGCCGGAACTTGTCGGTTCGCCATTATCCATTAATGCGCTTCGCGAGGACCTGCAGGTCAATCATAAAACCGTAGAGCGCTGGATTGAAGCGCTTGAACGGCTCTATGCCGTTTTCCGGATTCCGCCGTTCGGCGCACCGAAAATCCGCGCGGTTAAAAAAGAACAGAAATGCTATCATTACGATTGGACAAGGATAAACGACAAAGGCCTGCGATTCGAAAATTGCGTTGCCTGTCATCTTCTGAAATGGGTGCATTACCAGCAGGATGCGCACGGCAGAAATCTGGAATTGCGATATTTCCGTGACGTTGACCGACGGGAAATAGATTTCGTCCTGGTTGAGGATGGAAAACCTGTCCGGTGCATTGAATGCAAATGGAAAGATGCCGAGCCGAATCCGGCGTTATTCTATTTCAAAAAGCGCTTCCCCTCCTGCGACGCGCTGCAAATTGCCGCGATCTCCAAAGAAACATCAAAAACGCCGGAAGGAATCCGCTTAGTGCCTGCGCTTGATTTCCTCAAAACCCTTGTTTGAGAATGCAGAAATCCTCTAAAATCTTCATCGCCGGCCACAACGGCCTTGTTGGCTCCGCGCTGGTGCGTAAGCTCAAGGAAAAGGGCTTCGCTAATCTGGTATACAGGTCCCACAGCGAACTTGACCTGACCACCCAGCCCGCTGTCGAACGGTTTTTCGTCGAGGAAAAGCCTGAGTATGTTTTCCTTGCCGCGGCAAAAGTCGGCGGTATCTACGCGAACAGCGCCTACCCTGCTGAATTCATCTTCAGCAATATGCAGGTCCAGATGAACGTCATCAACGAGTCATGGCGGTCAGGCGTGAAAAAGCTGCTGTTCCTCGGTTCTTCGTGCATCTATCCCAAATACGCTCCCCAGCCCATGCGCGAGGATGCGCTGCTTTCCGGGCAGCTTGAGCCGACAAACGAGGCCTACGCAATTGCAAAGATCGCGGGCATCATCATGTGCAGGAGCTACAACCGGCAGTATAAAACCGATTTCATTTCAGTGATGCCGACAAATCTCTACGGTCCGAACGATAATTATCATCCCATGAATTCGCATGTGCTGCCTGCGCTTATCCGAAGATTTCACGAGGCAAAAGCGAATAACGCCCCGAATGTCGTGATATGGGGAACCGGCAACCCTACGAGAGAATTTTTATACTCCGACGACCTTGCGGACGCGTGCATTTTCCTCATGCAGAAACATACGGGCAACGAAATCGTCAATATCGGTTCAGGTGTCGAAGTGACCATCCGCGATCTCGCTCACCTTGTACAAAAGGCCGTCGGCTACACCGGGAAAATCGAATTCGACGTCACAAAACCCGACGGTACGCCGCGAAAACTTTTAGATTGTTCCCGGCTGCATGCCATGGGCTGGCGACATTCGGTAGAGCTTGAAGAGGGAATAAAACTCGCCTATAATGACTTTCTTAAAATGTTGAAGGACAAGAGCTATTCGCATAGATTTTAATCAATTTCCGAGGATGAACGAGCCCGGGAAAAAATAATGTTTCTCGATCATCCCATAACCTGTTTGTAATTCGGATTCTGAGGAGTTATTTTAAAATCAAAGGGCTTAGCAACCGGCAACTTTCGACGATTTATGAATATATATGCAGATCTAACCAGCCAGTTCAATGTCGGAAGCCTGAGGGCTATTCTAAGCTCCGGGCAGGCCGTTGTTCTGCATCGCATCGCCATAATGAGCAAGGACGGCGACTGGATTGTGAAAGAGGACGACGGGGCGCTGAATCATATCTTACATGTGCTTGATCGGTGCGGCGCACGGTATCGGTTTGGCGCTCCTCTTGACAAAAGATGGCTTGGCGGGGGTTGGAGCTCGCATTTTGAGTTTGTTCACGATTCGTTGCGGATACGGACGGATTTCGTTTCTCGGCCGCCACGCATAAATGCGGAACGGCTGGCTGCGATATGGATCGAGCAGGAAAACAGGGAAATACCCTTTGTGGATCTGGTTGATCTGGCAGAGCTCAAGAAGACTAACCGGGAAAAGGACTATGCGATAATTGGTGAACTTGCCCGGCGAATGACTGCCGTTGAGAACAAATTGCGATATTCCCGGAGTGCACGGGAGATACTTGCTGTTTACGATAAAAATCCGGACGCCGTCGTTGCTGTTCTCAAAGATCGTGGCATTGAAAATGATGCGCTTGAAACACCTGATGCCCTTGAGACGGCTCTGGATGCTGAGCGGCGCGGACTTATGCATGCAAATGAAAATCGACTGGCACGATATGCCGCTGCTGCACAGGCGTGGTCGGAAATTTGGAAAGATGTTGAAAAAGAAACAAACGGGCTTTCGCTATTGAAGGCTCATGCTGTTATTACGGAACGGGCCGATGGGCTGCTGCCAAAACGCCTCCATGAGGAGGTATAGTATGTATGAGTTTCGAGATGAATTTCTGAGCGAAGAAGACCTGGATCTTATGAACCTATCGGATGAGGAACTCGAGGTTTATTGGAACCTGTGGCTCAAACAGGCGCAAATCACGAACGAAGATGACGCTGGCAGTTATTCTCATGGTGTTTTTATTTTGATGGACGAACGCCCTCCGAGCAGGCGTGTCGTAATTGAAAGGTAATGTTTTAATTTTCAAGTATGGTCGCTCGCATTCTTCAATCCGATAAAGAATAGCCCGCGCGCGTTTACCCCTTTAAACAAAGAAAATAACCATGTATAAAAGAAATCGTGTAAAGGAGCAACCGTGAAAAAAGTATTCGTGTCCGGATGTTATGACATCCTGCATGCCGGTCACGTCCAATTTTTCAATGAGGCGAAAGCGCTCGGCGACCATTTGACCGTGTGCTTCGCCTCGGACGAGGTACTATGGCTGCATAAAAAACGAAGGCCGTCATTGCCGCAGGAGCATAAGCTGGCGTTGCTTCAATCCCTGAAGATGGTTGACGATGTCGTGATCGGCCAGAACCTTGAACCGGGACTGGATTTCAAAGACCATTTCCTGCGGATCCGGCCGGATATTCTGGCCGTCACCGAAGACGATCACTATACTGAACTGAAACGGGAATTATGCTCCCGAACCGGCGTAGCGTACCGCGTTCTGCCGAAAACACCGCCCCGCTTCACCCCGATATCAACGTCAAAAATAGTCAGATGGATCCGTGCGCCGCAGGAAGCGCCCCTGAGGGTCGATTTTGCCGGAGGCTGGCTGGACGTGCCGCGGTTTTCCAGAAAGGGCGGCTTTATAGTAAATTGCGCAATAACACCATTGGTTTCTTTAAAGAAATGGGATTATGAAAAACGCTCCGGATTGGGCGGAAGCGGCGCCTGGGCGCTTCTGAACGGAGAAGACGGGGTCACGAGCGAGCTTGATCTGGGTGTCGGCTGGCAGGACCCGGCGATCATCCAGGAAACCGGTCTGTGCGTCTGGAAAAGCGGACTGCGTCCGGAGCTCCATTTCAAGCGGAGCGGCGGGATGCTTGACGGCCGTATGGCGGTACTGTATACCGACCGGGCGCATGATACGCCGGGTATTGCCGATACAAAACGGAATTACCATCTGATAGTTGAGGCCGGTCAGGCGGCGGCCGATGCCGTGATGCTGGAAAGTGTGGAGAAACTGGCCGAAGCCGTACGCATGAGTTACAAAGCGCAGATTGAGGAAGGCATGGACCCGCTCAAGAAGCCCGATTCGTGTCTTGCCTGTAAATACTGCGGCGGAGGATGGGGCGGCTATGCCGTCTATCTGTTTTTGTCACGCAACAACAGAGATGAATTTGTCAATGCTCATTCCCGCGCCAAATCCATAGAACCGTATATTAAATTATGAAGAAACTTTTTCTCGTTGCCGGCGCGCGGCCGAACTTCATGAAAATCGCCCCGTTGTGCAGGGCGCTGCGCAGTACTGCCGGATTGCGGGGTGTTGTCGTTCATACGGGACAGCATTACGATTATGCCATGGCCGAGTCCTTCTTTACATCGCTCGGCATAGGAAAACCGGATTTTAATCTGGAGGTGGGGTCAGGCAGCCATGCCGTGCAGACAGCGCAGATAATGATACGGTTCGAAGAGCTGTGCCTGCGCGAAAAACCGGACTGCGTCATCGTCGTGGGCGACGTCAACTCGACCGTGGCCGCCGGGCTTGTGGCGAAAAAACTCCGTATCGATCTTGCCCATGTCGAAGCGGGGCTGCGGTCCCGCGACCGGTCGATGCCCGAAGAGATAAACAGGATCGCCACCGACGCAATCACCGACCTTTTTTTTACAACGGAAAAAGAAGGAACTGAAAATCTCATCGCTGAAGGCCATGATGCTTCGAAAATCCATTTTGTGGGCCATGTGATGATCGATACCCTGCTGTATCAGCTTTCTAAAATGGGAAACAGGCCGCCATCGGATCTGGCAAAATCGATAAAATGCCTTCTCCCGCAGAAATACATATGCATGACCCTGCACCGGCCGTCAAATGTCGACACGGCGGAAACCCTGAGACGGGTTCTTGACGCGGTTTCAAAACTGGCGGAAAAAGCGCCCGTTATTTTCCCCTGCCATCCGCGGACGCTTAAAAATATCCATGCTTTCGGTTTCGAGCGCCTCACGCCTCCCCTGCCGGACAGCCGCCGTATTCTTGAAAAGGGAATGTATCGCACCGAGCCGCTCGGGTACGACGATTTTCTTTACTTGTGGAAAGACGCCTGCCTTGTCCTTACGGACAGCGGAGGAATGCAGGAAGAGACGACGGCGCTTAAAATCCCGTGCATTACCATGCGGGAAACCACGGAGCGGCCGGTTACCGTCGAGATCGGATCAAATGTCGTTACCGGCACCGACGCGGAAAAAATCATTCAATCCGGCCTGAAAGCCGTTGCGGGGGAATGGAAAGACAGCGGCATTCCTGAACTCTGGGACGGAAAAGCAAGTGAAAGAATCGTCGAAGCACTGAAAGCGATTTATTGCAGATAATATTTTGTGATTGCCATTTTAATCCTTCTCCTTTGACGCGCGGAGTAACAATGGATAAAAACACAACCATCGGTGTCGTCGGCCTCGGGTATGTCGGACTGCCGCTTGCCGTCGAGCTCGCAAAACATTTTACGGTGTACGGGTTCGACATCGACGGGAAACGGGTCGCCATTCTGAAAAAAGGCGACGATCCCAACCGGGAGGTCGATTCTGCTACGTTAAAAAGCGTTACCATCGAATATTCGAGCGATCCCGCAGTAATCGGCAAAGCCGGATTTATTATCGTAGCGGTACCGACGCCGGTGGACGAACACAAAAATCCCGATTTAACGCCGATTGTCAAGGCTTCGGAAACTGTCGGTAAAAACATGAGGAAGGGAACGATCGTGGTGTACGAGTCCACGGTGTATCCGGGCGTGACCGAAGACACCTGCGTGCCCATCCTTGAAAAGGAAAGCGGCTTACAATGGAAAAAGGATTTTTTTGTCGGCTATTCGCCGGAACGGATCAATCCGGGCGACCGGGAGCATACGGTTTCCCGGATAACCAAGGTCGTTTCCGGCGATACGCCGGAATCCCTTGAAACAATCGCCCTTGTGTACGGCGCCGCAATCAAGGCCGGGGTGTACCGGGCACCGTCGATAAAAGTGGCGGAAGCGGCGAAAGTCATCGAGAACACCCAGCGGGACATCAACATAGCGCTTATGAACGAACTCCGCATCATTTTCGACAAAATGGGGATATCCACGGCCGAGGTGCTTGCCGCCGCAAAGACAAAGTGGAATTTCCTCCCCTTTGAGCCCGGCCTTGTCGGAGGCCACTGCATCGGCGTTGACCCGTACTACCTTGCCTACAAAGCCGAGGAGATCGGCCACCACCCCCAGATTATCATGGCCGGAAGGCGGATCAACGACGCCATGGGCAGATATTTCGGCAGGGAGATCGTTAAATTAATGCTCCGGAAAGGAATTAACGTTCGCGACGCGAAAGTATTAATGCTCGGCATCGCCTTCAAGGAGAACGTTCCTGACATCCGCAATTCGAGGGTCATCGACATAATCAACGAACTTCGGGAATTCGGGGTGAAGATTGACGTGTGGGAGCCTGTCGCCGATCCCGGAGAGGTGGAACATGAATACGGGCTGTCGCCGGTTGCCAGGCCGGCGAACGGGTGCTACGACGGCGTTGTGCTTGCGGTAAAGCACCGGCAGTTTCTGGATATGGGCCGTCAGGGCCTTTCAAAATTCCTTAAATCCGGCGGCGTCCTTTTTGATATAAAGGAAGTATTGAAATAATCAACAGGCCTTAAAAAAGGGGTCTTTCTATGATCGTCATTACCGGCGGTGCGGGGTTCATCGGCAGCGCGCTCGTATGGCGCCTGAACCAGAAGAGCATTACGGACATTCTTGTCGTGGATCATCTGGATGAATCTGAAGCGTGGAAGAACCTGGTCCCGCTCAAATTCTCCGGCTATCTGGACCGGCAGGAATTCATCACCCGGCTCGAGCGCGGCGATTTCGGGAATTCCATAGAAGCCGTTTTTCACATGGGCGCCTGTTCATCGACCACGGAAAAAAACGCCGACTACTTTCTGGAAAACAACTGCCGGTATACGTTGCGGATCGGAGAGTGGCGCGAGCGCCATCCGGGCTGCCGCCTGATATACGCTTCGAGCGCGGCAACGTACGGCGACGGCAGCCGGGGATATGCCGACAGCGAGGAGCACCTTTACACGCTGCGGCCGCTCAATATGTACGGTTATTCCAAACAGCTGTTTGACTGCTATGCCCTGCGTAAAGGCTGGCTCAGGCAGATCGCGGGACTTAAATATTTCAACGTGTTCGGGCCCAACGAGTATCATAAAGGCGATATGCGCAGCGTCATCAACAAGGCATATCCCGAAGTGCGGGACAAGGGAACAATGCGGCTTTTCAAATCGTACCGGAAAGAGTATGCCGACGGCGAGCAGAAGAGGGATTTTATCTACATAAAAGACGCCCTTGACATGACCCTTTTCTTTTTTGAAAAACCCGACATTAACGGGATTTTCAACATCGGCACCGGAATTGCCCGCTCGTGGAACGACATCGCCCGCGCGCTGTTCGCCGCGGCAGGGAAAAAACCGGATATCGAATATATCCCCATGCCGGAAAATATCAGGGACAAATACCAGTATCTCACCTGCGCCGATCTCGCGAAACTCCGGAAGGCCGGATGCAGGCATGAGTGCATGAGCCTGGAAAACGCGGTCGCGGACTATGTGAAAAATTATCTGGTTAAAGGCGCGGTGCTTGAGTGAATAAGCACGTAACATTTCCTCTGCCTGTCAAGTCTAATATTTCGAGAAACGAATTGAATACCAGCGGAGCGATCAAGCATGGTCGATTGTGACCGTGTTACCATAGAACTGGTGGTCAGGGGGGATGAAAAGGCGTTCCGGAGGCTCTACGGACACTATGCCCCTTTCGTATGGCGGATCGTCTACAGGACTGCCGGAAACGACCGTGATGCAGCTCAGGAAATCGTGCAGGAGACGTTTGTTCGCATCCACCGCTCTTTGAAATCGTATAAAGCAGCTTCATCGCTCTCGACCTGGATTTACCGTATTGCCTTCAATGCGGCGAAAAGTTTCCTGATGACGCAGGCCCGCCATAACAAAACAACGGCGCCGTTATCAGATGATCGGCCTGACCCGCACTCGTTCGCTGATGCTTATGAGGCCGGTGAGGTTGTAAATAAAATCCTCGGCGAGCTGTCGATTGAGGACCGGTTTCTGCTTGTCGCAAAAGAGGTGGATGGATTGACTTTTGAAGAGATCGCCGATATCAGCGGGAAAACATCCGAATCGCTGCGGACCAGGATGTCAAGGATGAAAGATAAAATTAAATCAATAGTGGACAGGAAGCCCCTTCTCAAGGAGGCGGTCACATGATAGCAGAGAAGGAATTTTATCAGGAACTCGGCCGCGCGCCTGAGGTCCCGCACAATCTTTATGAAAACGTACGCCGGAAAATCCGGCGGCAGACGCTGTTTCTACGGACCGTTCTGGCGCTTGCTGCAACGGTCATCATCGCAGTCGGCGTTCTTGTCGCCCATAAAGAAACTGTGCGTAACCTTTCACCTGAGGTTGCTGAAGACCTGCAGATAATGCATGACTATCTGACCGGCAAGGATCTGGAATCTGAATCGTACGCGCTGTATGAGGGAGTGAAGGATGAATAACCCCTCACCTCACTTCTTCCCGCAGGTTTAGGGGGAAGGAGATAATGGAAAAGGGTAATAAATAATTTCCTGCACAAAGGAGGTTTGTATGAAGAAAAAGTCAATTATGCTGGGACTTATGGCAAGCTCACTTATGGTATCCCCCCTCGCCGTTTCAGCTCAGCCCGGCGATACCATGATGCAACGACCTTTCCAGAAAATGATAAACGATCTGAAATTAACGCCGGATCAGCAGACCAAATTGAAGGCGCAGCATAAGCAAATGAGGAAGGAAGGGAAACTGATCTTTGAGCAGATGAAAGGAATCAGAGATAAGGTCAGATCGGAACTGTTGAAGGATAAACCCTCAAAGGCCGCACTGGATGATTATGCGGCGCAGCTCGCGGAACTCCATAAACAGCTCATCCGGAAACGTCACGAACACTTGCTTGAGGCCAAGGCGATTCTCACGCCGGAACAGTTTTCGAAGCTGGTAAACCATGAGTGGCAGGGGCCCGGACCGGAAGGCGTCGGTCCGCACATGAAAAAAGGCAAGGAAGGACACGGACAAGGCATGGGCGACATGGATGACAGGTAAATTTATCTGTCTTCTCTCGACGAATGGGCCTGCCTCTCCGAAGGCAGGCTTTTTTGTTTCATTCCGGGGAATCTCTGCCTCTCCGCCATTACAGAGCAGGGCTTTCTCGTAGAAATACGGGGAATCCCTTTTTTGTCAAATTTTGCAGCCAATTTTATAATAAACAAGGGGTTACATGGGTCCGACCCAAAATATGCGCAGGTAAACAAGCAAAAAACTTGATTATCTATAACGGATAATGTATTATTGTTATTATGGATAATCCGAAATGGATAATACCAAGG
>CAISVC010000551.1 GCA_903888815.1 uncultured Fibrobacterota bacterium | reverse complement strand
CTACCCTCTGCATCACCACTTCGTTTGTGGGAAGCTACTTGCTCATCAGTGACCTCCAGGTGATCAAAAACGGCGTGCTTACCGCGATGCCCCATGTCTGGTGGCAACTCGCCATGATCATCAGCTGCGGCACGCTCGCGGCGGTGCTCATCCCCGAATTCACCAAGATATTCACCAGCTCCAAGTCGAAGCACGTGAATGAGATTGTGACCGCGTCGCGCGAGGGCGGCGCCTCCCTAACCATTCTGTCCGGCATCGTTGCCGGCAACTTCAGCGCCTTCTACATGGGTATGCTGATTGCCGGTCTCCTGGCCGGCGCGTATTTCGTCAGCCTTTTTATACCGGCTGAAGTCATCAACTATCCATCGATTTTCGCCTTCGGCCTGGTCGCCTACGGGTTCCTCTGCATGGGCCCGGTCACCATCGCGGTGGACAGCTACGGTCCTGTAACCGACAATGCCCAGTCCATATTCGAGCTGGCCCAGACCGAAAACATCCCCGGCATCAAGGGGGAGATCAAAAGGGACTTCGGCTTCGAGCCCGACTTCGAGATGGGGAAATTCTACCTCGAATCGAACGACGGGGCCGGCAACACCTTCAAGGCGACGGCCAAGCCCGTGCTCATCGGCACCGCAGTGTGCGGCGCAACAACGATGATCTTTGCGATCATCCTGCTGCTCCAGAGCAAGAATATGCTGCAGGTGCAGCTGACCGATGCGCCGATCATTCTCGGCCTGATCTGCGGCGGCGCGGTGATCTTCTGGTTCGCCGGCGCTTCCATGCAGGCGGTGACCACCGGCGCGTACCGGGCGGTCGAGTTTATTAAAAAGAACATGAACCTGGATAAGACGGAAGCCGATATCGAGGATTCCAAGACGGTTGTAAGGATCTGCACCCAGTATGCGCAGAAGGGTATGTGGAACATCTTTATCGCGATCCTGTTAATCACGCTGGCCTTCGCGCTGCTGAACCCCAACTTCTTCGTGGCATATCTCATTTCCATCGCCTGTTTCGGCCTCTTCCAGGCTATCTACATGGCCAATGCCGGCGGAGCTTGGGACAACGCGAAGAAGATCGTTGAAGTTGACCTGAAGGAAAAGGGCTCGGCGCTCCACGCCGCAACGGTCATCGGCGACACAGTGGGCGACCCCTTCAAGGATACTTCATCCGTATCCATGAACCCCATCATCAAGTTCTCGACGCTGTTCGGCCTGCTCGCGACCGAAATCGCGATCGAGATGGCGGTGCACGCGAAGGAAGCCAATTCCACGAACTACGCTCCCTACATCGCTATTCCGGTGTTCATTGTCGGGCTCATCTTCGTGTGGCGTTCATTCTACAAGATGAGAATACCACTGGAAGAAGCAGCGAAATAAGGTCAAATAGAGAAGTTGTTTGCCAAATGCCCTCACCTCAAAATGGGATGAGGGCATTTTTTATTAGCTATCAGCCTCCGGAAAAACCCATTCTTTTCAGGCTGCTCAAAAATGGCCAGATGCAAGGCTCCCCTGCCTGCGCGGACGCTTCGGTAGGCAGGCGAAATCCTGAGGAGTGAGGCGTACTTGGCCGTACGCCGCAACGAGGAAGGATGAGGGGAACGCGGCAGATAGGCGTTTTTCAGCAGCCTGCTAAGGCACCGGGTTGGGTTTGAAAAGTGAGAATAAGCTTGTAAGGGGATTTTATGATTTCTGATTGAACATCAAGATCAATACGCTAACCCCATTTTTGAAAAAACCTGGTTAAGGTTATT
>CAISVC010000550.1 GCA_903888815.1 uncultured Fibrobacterota bacterium | reverse complement strand
ATCGACTGCTTTGGCATATTGGATGATGCGAAGATCAGGCGCTTCTTTGAGCTTGGCTGTGAAGTGAAGGGATTAGGCCGCGGCCACGTAAAGAGAATCAAGGATGAGGTACGAAAAGCGCAGGGATGAAAAAATATAATATTATTTTATGCTTATTCTCTCTTTTTCCGATTATATTAACCTTACACCCCCACACTGAGCTGCCATGAGAGCATGCCCGCTTGCGCTACGCTGCCAGATGTAGTCGTACACGCCGCTCGCAACCATTTCGGTCTCATCATCGGTGAACGGCGGACGGGGCAGCGACTGCCACAGGCTGTCGAGTATGAATACCTTGACTTCGGCCTGCGCGCAGGTCACGTATCAGTATGGCCTCCCGCTCCGACGCGCGCCCCAGCGTTCCCTGCGGGCCGAAGGTCTCCGTGTTATATGCGTAGATACTCTCCCATCCGAGATGATCGTGCAATGGTCGGCAAACGTTTTTTGAACCAACCGATCTTCGCTATTGACGTCGGTAATCATGGCTGTATAATCCCAATCAAGGTCGCCACGTCGGACACCGCCCTGAAGGCGCGGTCCAAATCAAACGCTACGAAATCATTCGCGCGCAGCACAGGTTTCAACTGGGAATCGAGCTGCTGTCGAAGTGACGTCAACCGATCCGGAGATACATCTGCAGGTTCGTTACCCGGTACAGCGAGCTTTTGCCGAACCATTTCTATTATAGTTGCTTCGAGGGGATTAAACTCGAAGTTTCGCACAGCATAATCTATGTCGAAGAAATCCCTGATGGCGACCTCACGTCTCGACAAGGCTGCCCGCAGCTTCTCGGCCATCGCCTCACTCCGGGAAATGCACTGTACAGGAACAACTCTGACCATCGGTTCGCCCGATATGGGATCGAGAAGGATTGTCCGTGCCTCGCTGGCAGTAATTATCTGCGTCAGAAGCGGTTCGCGCAACCCCACTTCGATCTTGATAGTCTCTTCCTGCTGGTTGATTAGCGAGCTGTAGCCGATGACGGCGACATATTGTTTTGAGTTGTTCGCCCCCACAGGCGGTTCGAGTACCCGGAACCCGCCCACCATGGTAGGAAGCTTAATTACAGCCTTCTTGAACCCCGCTGCCAGGGTGCGACGTACAGAGCGGGAGGTCTCGAAGGGCGTCGGGATTATGAAGTCCAGATCCTCACTGAGACGGTAAAATCCGGCATGGACTTTCGCCAGACATGTCCCGCCTTTGAATACAAGACGATTATCCGCCGCTGCCAGATGGTACAGCAAGACAGTACAGTAGTAATCTTTCTCAATCAGCCGGGGGAGAAACAGAGTCTGGGCGGCCGTGAAGTTTACGGCCTCCCGAAACAGCACGGCGTCTTGATGCAAACACATGATTGATGAAATTTCACGCTTGCTCATTCAGGACAACTCCCCAGCGACGGCTGATTTTTCCTCTCTTCGCTTTTGTGGGAATCCACGGAATCATGGCGGTAGACGGCTTTAGAACTTTCTCCAGCTTCCGCAACAGTCTCGCCTCCACTCCTTGCATTTCCAGCAGCGCGCCAATACGCCGGACGGCGCCCTTGTCGCCGTAGCGCAGGGTGACTGTCACAAGCTCTGCCGCAGTGACACGGTTCGCGGCCAGTTCTCCCCGGATCCAATCATAGCCCCGTGGCAGGCTGTTGAAGCGAGACCAGTCGTAGACAGCATCCACCAGAGTCCGCGCACGTGAACTGTACACGGCTATCCGTCCTTCCGCCGTCTGTACTTTCTCTGTATCGCCAAGCCGTTCGTCGGCTACCTTGATCAGCGTTAGGGCGACTGCCCCGATGGTCCGTTCACCGGAGAGCCGGTTGTTGTATGCATAGACCCTGTTCGGTACCTGCTCATCGAAGCCATAGCGGTTGAAGGCATTTGGTCCGCAAATCTGGTAGCGCCCTTCCCTGTCTTCCATCAGCGTATTCAACGCCAGAATTTCATCGGGACTCCACTTCCCACCCAGCGGCAGCTTACGCGGGACGAGATAAAGACCGCGCCAGACGCGAACGATCCATCCGGCTTTGGATAATCGACTTAACAGATTGCGCTCCCGGGGAGCTGTCAATTTAAGCGGACCAACCAACTCGCCCGTCCGCACAGTGGTCTGCCCACGCATCTGTACATATGCGAACAAGAGTCTTTCGATTTCTCCCAATCCCTTTTTCATGGTTGTACATTATATATAAGATAATCGCCTGTCAAGCGATTATCTGAATAATAGAATACCATAAAATCATGGAGTCAATTGTCCACTCATCAAGCGCGGCAGCAGCAGGTCGCGGGCGGCCTGTTGCTGTTATCGACTGCTTTGGCATATTGGATGATGCAAAGATCAGGCGCTTCTTTGAGCTTGGCTGTGAAGTGAAGGGATTAGGCCGCGGCCACGTGAAGAGGATAAAGGATGAGGTACGAAAAGCGCAGGCATGAACAAAGAAAAAGGGGTTGTCATACCGGCAAACCCCTTGATTTATTTTGGTAGCGGGGGATGGATTTGAACCATCGACCTT
>CAISVC010000549.1 GCA_903888815.1 uncultured Fibrobacterota bacterium | reverse complement strand
CTAAAGATTACCCGCCTGCGAAATAGCCGTCGGAAGGCTTATTCTCACTGAATAATATCTATTTACTTTACAAATAATTTTAAAATAATAAACACTGCAAGTATTTTTTTAACCACATGATTCCAGAACGTCATTTAGTAACTATCAACGAGCCACCGTTGTAGACATCGTTTTCCCTATGCAACAGTTTTTATATTTCTTTCCGCTGCCGCATGGACACAATTGATTTCTTCCTGGTGTTGGGAAGGCTGATACTGGTTTTTGTTTCTGCGACAAGTTATAGTCCGTTTCTTCTATGGAGGGCATTCTAAAACTGAAGGTAGTTCGACCAGAGTAGTTTGAAATTGCAAAATCCCCTTGATTAATAATATCCATTCCAATTAATACATCTGCACCAGTGATCTCTCCTACCGCTACTGTTGCTCGCAGTGCGTGGAATACGACACGGTTCGGCAGAAACACTGATATAAGAAACACATCGCTTAAGACTTTCCCGCCCCCGGTTACAACGGTGGTTTTATCGATTGGAATCAAGCTAAGGTCTTCAACCACCTTTTTAGTAATGACAACATTGGTCGCGCCAGTGTCCCAAATGGCTGTATATTCTTTGACTGGATCGGCAGACTGCTGTCCTGGTGCGAAAGCTTTCCCAATACTAACATTATTGCTTAAAACATTGCGCTTTTTTTCGCTCTTAGTTGTGAAAGAAACTGTGTTCATTTCGCGAATTGAACTCTTGAATGGAAGGTCATTGTAATGTTATCTTCACCTGACCCACATTTATGAACAAGGAAGGTGCCTATTTGATGCTTTTTAGAAGTTTCTGTTAGAGCTTCAATTTCTGAATCAAAGGTACCAATAACTTCTTGACCTTTTATCACTAACACTTTCCCATTGTACTTTTTAACAAATTCTTCCTGATGTTCGCGATAATATTTAAATTCCAGTTCAAGCATAATTAGCACCCCCTTTTTTGATAGTATCTTTGAGAGGTAAAACCCTGCTTACTATATTACGATTATCGGCAAGTCTTCATTTCATATTTAATTCCAAGGCTATGAAAATTATATCACGGAATAATAAATATACACAATACTTATCCTGCTACGATTAAAATTATTTTGCTTTTGCATTTTTATTAATTCTAATTGGCTTTGTTCTTAAAAATTCCGAACCTTCAATAGTACCTATTCACTTTAAGCTATTGATTTTATTGAGCAATTAAAAGGGTGGGTAACAAAAAGTCAATTTATAGACAAGTTTCGGGGAAGAAAACGGTAAAGATTTTTTCAATTCTGATTTTCAGGCTCAAGGCGCCAAAAGGGCGCTGTTATTTTTTTGTCAATACAGGCTTTCCGTTCTTGTAGGTGATTTCCGATTCCATCTGCCCGTTCTCATGCCAAGAGGTAAATAGTCCCTCATTTTTCCCGTCCTTGAAGGTAGCTTCCGATTCCTTCTGCCCGTTCTCATACCATAAAATCTGTAATCCCTCTAATTTATCGTCTTTGAAGATACGTTCTGATTCCTTCTTCCCGCTCTCATACCATGAGGTCTGTCGTCCCTCTAATTTCCCGTCTTTACAGGTGCCTTCCTCTCTCTTCTGCCCGTTCTCATACCAGATGGTATATGGTCCCTCCTCTTTCCCGTCTTTAAAGGTGCCTTCCAATCTCTTCTGCCCATTCTCATACCATGAGGTATATAGCCCGTCTTTTACATGGTTCTTTTTAGCATCCATTTTAACATAATACCGTTCTTTAATCTGACCGCCGCCATATTTGGTTTCCTGTATTTCCCGTTTGCCACAGCCCATAAGCATGACAAAAAATAACGCTAAAAGTATTCTAAACATATTTCACCCTTTCTCGGATAAATATACACGTCCGCTTATAACTAAAAACGCAATTAAAAGTCAATTTTAAAACAAAATATATGGCGCGTTTCCGGTATGTTCAAGGCAAGTATGCCGTTTTCAGACAAATTTCAGGTAGGTACTATTCCCACTCAATAGTCGCCGGTGGTTTGTGCGTAATATCGAAGAATATATCGCCGATGCCTTTAATCGTTTCGGCTTTTTTGATAATCGTCGCGAGCGTTTTCCGCCGCAGGGGAATGAACCGCGCCGTCATGGCTTCCTGCGAAACAATGGGCCGCAGCACCACGCACTCATCCCCCCGTTCGTTGACAAGAGGAAGCAATACAACCGGCATCTGCCACACGGTGTCGTATTCCCCGGACTCCAGGAGCGCTTCGGTGACCGCACGGTCTATGGCGCGGAGTTTATCGAGGCGTTCCCGGGTAACCGTTGCGGGAATGAGTTTATAGGAAAGCGACTGACCGGCTTTAATCCCGTACACCACCCGGTTGACGGCGCGCATGCTGTTCGTTATTCCGGTCGAAAGCGCTTCAAGCTTTTTCCAGTCCTCCTTGCCGGCTAAAAGCGCCGGATGCGCATAGGTACGGCCGTCTCCCTGTACGCCCACGCTGCGGATGGGCAGAATCGCGGACCGGTAGCCGGCCGCAGAAGCCGCGCTGTCGAGCTGTTCCGATGCTGACGGTTCTATCTTGTCAGCCACCCCGTTTGAACACAGCACCCGCACGCCGAGTCCCGGCCCCGGAAACGGGTGCCGCCATACGAGTTTTTCAGGCAGGCCGAGCGATTCGCCGAGCTCCCTGACCTCGTCTTTGTAAAGTTGCGCCAGCGGCTCGATCACCTGGCCGCGGGCGATAAGATCGAGAATGACGTCGACCCGGTTATGATGGGTCTTGATGCGGTCGGCGTGTTTTGTGCCGGCGCTCTCGATGGTGTCGGGGTAAATGGTACCCTGGGCCAGGATCCATTCGTCAGGATTGAGATCGAGCTTCGCAAAAGCGCGATCCTTGACAAGAATGAACATGTTTCCTATCACGACGCGTTTTTTCTCCGGGTCGATCACGCCGCGGAGCGCGGCAAGAAAATCATCACTCGCGTCTTCGATTTTCAGATTGTCAAAACCGTTTTTTTTGAGATAATTGAGGATATCCGCCGACTCGCGGTAACGCATGAGACCGTTGTCGATATGCAGGCCTATAACCCGGTCAGGCCCCAGCGCCCTGGTGAGGAGCGCGAACGCGACCGAGGAGTCAACGCCGCCGGAAACCAGCAGAAACACTTTCCGGCCGCCGCATTTCTCACGGATCGTTTTTATGATAGACTGGGCATACGCCTTGGGATTCCACTCTCTCCGGCACTTGCACAGGGCTATGAAGTTGTCCAGGATTTTCATGCCGTGCGGGGTATCGGTCACCTCAGGATGGAACTGCAGACCGTAGATACGGCGCTTCGGATCACCGATCGCTGCGGCAGCGCAATCGTCGGTCGAACCCAGCATTTCGAATGCCGGCGGCAGTTTTTCCACCGTGTCGCCGTGGCTCATCCATACCTGTTCTTCGCTGTCAAGTCCTCTGAACAAATCCGCTTTCCCGGCAATGCGCAATGTCGCCCTGCCGTATTCCCGCACCTGTCCCCTGGTTACGGTACCGCCGAGTATGCGCGCGATAAGCTGATGGCCGTAACACAGCCCTAACACCGGAATGCCGAGTGCCAGTATTGCCGGATCAATGTCCGGGCTGCCCGGTTCAAGCACGCTGCCCGGCCCTCCTGAAAGTATGATGCCTTTGTACTGCTTCAGATTATTGCGGGTTGCATCAGGCAAGGCGATCTCCGAGTATACGCCCAGCCGCCGGATGCGGTTGGCGATCAGGTGGGCGTATTGCCCCCCGAAATCAATAACAACGATTTTGTCTGTTTTCTGTTGCATAGGCCTCTGCAAATAATAATTCTTTATGTGCTAAAGGCTCCTGTGGAGGGTATGGGGTGGGCACCATTGTTGCAGGACCGCACTTCAGAGAACCCCTACCCTCAAGTTTCTGTGGAATGAAAATCAAAACAATAAAACCAAAAAAAACAACTTTAAAGAATCTTTATTAATTTTTACGATACCTGGGGGTGCGGGCAAAGGGAGCTCAAACCTGCACCGGCGGTGCCCCTGCCTGCGCCGAGGCTTCGGCAGGCAGGCACCCGCCACCCCGTCTAAAACCTTTAGCTAAAAAAAAGGTTCATTAAATTTATTTATAGCCCCTCCTGCGCCAGCCGTTCAAGCAGTTCCTTCGCGGTCCGGCTCAGCCTTTCGGGCGTCCGGATGTGCACGCGCACGAGCTGGTCGCCATGCTCTCTTCCCTGAAGCACGGGCAGCCCTTTGCCTTTAAGCCGGAATATCCTTTCCGATTGCGTGCCCGCAGGAATTTTCAGGCTCACTTTGCCGTCGATGGTGCCGACTTCTTTGGAAGCGCCCAGTGTCGCCTGCGAAAAGGTGATGTCCACCTCGCAGAGCAGGTCGATGCCGTGACGCTGGAAAAACGGGTGTTCCTTCTCGTGAATGAGTACGATAAGGTCGCCCGAAGGGCCGCCGTTACGCCCTGCGTCGCCCT
>CAISVC010000548.1 GCA_903888815.1 uncultured Fibrobacterota bacterium | reverse complement strand
GGCCGCCGTTTTTCGTTTCAATCATACAACGCCCGCTGCATTGAAAAAAGTTTTTCAATGAGCAGGAATGTATTTCCGCGTTTTCCGCCGAGTACAGTGCCATGCGGGAAAGATTCTGGCGCAGTGCAACGCGGATCATTCTTCCCGGGACAGCAACCCTGACCGGGGCCTTTTCCGTCAATTCCGCCGACGCGTTTCTCGTTCCGCCGGCAGCAGAGGATATATTCGCACCAAACGCGACCGCGAAATCAATCGTGTCCTCCGTTTCTTTTTCCCCGGGCTTTTGTTGTAACGCCGTCTTTTCAACTGCGGCGGATTGAGTCTCCGGAGAGGACTTCTGCGGTTTCTCTTTTGTTACTTTTTTCCCTGATGGCGGCGGATTAGGAACAAGAAACGGCACTCCCGTGCATGACAGTATGCCGCATATAAGCACTGCAAGGGGAACAGAGAAGGGATAGTTATTCTTCACCACCGGATTTTGCCAGTTTCTTCAGCTTGCCGTTAATAAGCCTTCGCTGCAGAGGCGACACATGGTCAATAAACAGAATACCGTTCAGATGATCAATTTCATGCTGCAGTACCCGCGCCATCAGTCCTTCGGCCCGCTCGATGACAAACTCCTTTCCGTCAATGCCTTTCGCCTTTACTGATACGCATGAAGGCCGTTTTACCATAAGCCTGATCGTGGGAACGCTGAGACATCCCTCTTCCTCCTCGCTTAAAGCTTCGGAAGAGAATGTAATCTCCGGATTTATCAAGACATACGGCTTGCGCTCCCCGCCGCTGGTATCGACGACGGCCATTTTTACCGATTTGCCGGTCTGCGTCGCGGCCAGGCCGACGCCGTCCTTTTCGCGCATGGTAACGGTCATTTCATCCGCAAAACGCTTCAATTCCTCATCAAACCGGGTTACCAGTTTTGCGGTTTTCCGCAGGATTGGATCGCCGAAAATATGAATTGCAAGCACTGCTTCGGTTCCTTCACATCGTTTCCGGTCTTGCTCAACCCTTTTTAAGCCTTGTCCGGCGTCTTCTCCGAACCATCGCTGCTCATAACCGACGAAATGGCATTTTTCGAGAACTCAACCACCGTATTATCGGCTATTTTGACCATGACGGTCGTCTCCTTGACATTTCCGACAATTCCGTACATCCCTGCCGCGGTCATGACCTTATCGCCCTTTTTCAGATTTCCAAGCAGCTTCTGCCGTTCTTTCGTCTTTTTCTGCTCAGGCCGGATCATCAGGAAATAGATGATGAGAAACATGAAGAGCAGCATGGGCAGAAGGCCGCCCATTCCTGACATCGGAGAAGCCGGTTTTTTGTCCTGGCCAAAAAGCGGCAACGCAATGAGCATCACCGGGGTAAATCCAGTTAAAAAACGCGCGGATACATTACGCATGGTACGTCCTTTCCATAGGGTAAGCTTGAAACTCTGAAGCGTGAGCCGCTTCCGATACTGCAGTAGCAGTATAGGTAAAAATATGTTACGACATACCTGCAAGGTTAGGGATCTGACCGTCTGCATGCAGGATTTATTTTAGTTTCCATGGCGACGGTCTACTTTGCACGCTGGCTGCTTCTTGACAGCGGAGATGTGCTCGAAAACGGCGCGATAGCCGTCGCCGATACGTGTATCACCTCCGTCGGCCCCCGCAGCAGAATCAGACGGGACGCAGGCGACCGGATCGTCAATCTGGGTAACGTGCTCCTCCTGCCCGGCTGCATCAATATGCACACCCACCTCGAAGAATGCGCCGTACGCGGCGTCATGCCCCGGGCCGATGAAACGTTTGCCTCGTTTTCGGCAAAAAAAAACAGCCGCGTGAAACAGAGTGCCGAAGAAGAGCTGACTTCCGGCATCCGGCTTGAAATCAGGGAACTGCTTGCCGAAGGAATCACCACGGTGCTCGATAGTTCGCGACTGGGATATTCCCCGAAAGTACTTGCCGGGGAGCCGATACGTTCCTGGGTAGTGCATGAAGTCCGGGCGGACGATCCGCTCCAGGAAAAAGGCGCAGACAATGCGGTACGGGGCCGAATTAACTCATGCGATGAACGGATCGGTCGCGCGCTCGGTCCGCATGCGATCTTTTCGCTTGCACCGCGTATTCAACGCGGTCTGATATCATTCGCGGCGTCCAATAATTGCCTGTGGGCCGCGCACATCGCCGAGAGCGCCGAAGAGCTGCAGGCGTTTTCCGAACGAAAGGGAGACCTGTATTTCTACATTACGAGAAAAAAGCCCTGGCCGTTCGGCGAAACGCCGCTTGGCTCCATGCACCTCGCCCTCACCGCTAATCTGATCCCGAACAACGGCATATGCTTTCACTGCAACTACGCAAGCGGCCATGAGCTGTCGCTTCTCGCCGCCAAACGGGCATCGGTAGTCCACTGCTTCCGTTATTCGGAACTGCTCGGGCACAAACGTTTCCCGCTTGAGGTTGCGCTCAACCGTCACGTGGCTGTCTGTCTCGGCACCGAGGGTATCGCGCCGGTCGGCGAAATGAGCCTGTTTGACGAGCTTTTCGCAGTAAAAACGGTTTACCCGCATATTCCGGCAAAGGAAATGCTGCGCTGGGTGACGCAGAATGCCGCCTCTGCACTCAAAATGGGCGAGAAACTGGGGAGCTTAACAAAAGGTAAATTTGCCGACCTGATCGCGGTTCGCATCGCCCATGACCCGAAAGAGGACATCCTCGAAGAGCTGATCCGGTCCGACGTCGAAATGGCGCTCGTGATGGTTAACGGGCAGGAGGTGATAGCGGATTACTGATTGATAATCTAACTTCCGGGTCAGATTTAATGCGGCAAAAAGGACCCCCTCTTTCAAATACGATTTCAGGAAGGCGGCATAGCGGATGGTATTTTTCCGTGGGGCGGGGCAAGCGAAGTGCAGAGTTTCTTGCCTTCCCCCATTCATTCTTCTCTTTACGATGGGCTCTTGTAAAAATAACGAATTACCGGAAAACCGGAATGCTCTTTACAAAGGTATTCGATCCTGCCTGCATTCTTACGGCATAACAACCGGTTGCTATAGTGCGGCTATCCCAGAGAAATCTGTACGAACCCGTGCCGAGATTCTTATTGACAAGAGTCGCTATTTCATGACCGAATAAATTGTAAATCTTAACAGT